>NZ_JARHZE010000046.1 GCF_029258315.1 Fusobacterium sp.
ATAATATCTCTTTAAAATTAAAAACTCTTGATGAGAATAATTTTGAAGTTAATAACCTTTTAAATGAAAAGGAAAAACATAAGATTAATTATTGGAAATATGCTAATGAACTTAGAGAAATAAGAAAAAGATTTATAAAAAGAATAGAGGATAATCTTGGAAAAGAGCTTGATTTTCTTAATATGAAAGATGCTAAGCTTGATATCAAACTTGAAGAAAAAGAAACTATGTCAAAGAATGGTTCTGATTCAGTTGAATTTTTTATTACTACTAACATTGGACAAACACCAAAACCACTACAAAAAATAGCTTCTGGTGGAGAGGTTAGTAGAATTATGTTAGCATTAAAAGCTATTTTCTCCCACGTTGATAATATCCCTATATTAATTTTTGATGAAATTGATACTGGAGTTGGGGGAGAAACTGTAAGAAAAATTGCTGATAAATTAAGAGAGATTGGAAAAAATGCTCAAGTTATATGTATTACCCACTCACCTGCCATAGCTTCTAAAGCTAATGAACAATATTATATTAAAAAGACTTCTCAAGATGGTACTACCTTTACATCTGTAAAAAAACTATCATCAGAAGAGAGAGTTCATGAAATAGCTCGTATGTTAGCGGGAGAAAATATAAGTGAGGCTGTTATAGAACACGCCAAAGAATTATTATCTGAATAATAAAAAGGAAGAATATGGATTTAATAAAATATTTTTTAGAAGAAATAAAAAATGAGGGTATTATTTCTGAAAAGACTATTGAATTTTATAAAAGTGATTTAAATTTTTTCAATGATTTTTTAGAAAATCCAAATCTTGAAAAAATAACTCAAGAGGAACTTAATAAATATCTTCAATATGTTAAAGAAAAATATTCTGAAAATTCTGTTATAAGAAAGATTACCTCTTTAAAAAGTTTTTATAAATTTTTGGTAAAAAAAGATATTATATCTGTATCCCCTATTGATAAAATATCCACAAGTAGAAAAGATATAAAAATACAAAAAAGTATAAAAGAAAGTCAATTAAAAGCTATAATAGATGTTTGTGAAGATAATAAAATAGAAAATAGAGATAAAATTATTATCAAACTTTTAGCTCTCACTGGAGCTAAGATCATAGATATTTTAAATATCAATCTTTTAAAATTAAAGGAGAATGATTTTAAATATTTTCCTTTAAAACAAAGAAATATTTTTGTTATGGTTATGATACCAGAGGAGTTATCTCTTGAGATTAAGGATTATGTTGAAAAGTATAGTCTTGATCAAGAGTTTCTTTTTGATGGGGTTAATAATCAAACTTTTAAAGTAAATTTTGTAAAATATGTAAAAAGAGCTAATCTTGATGAGAATATTTTACCTAGTATGATAAAAAATAAATTTATTCACGATATAAAAAAAATAGAAAATGAAACTGAAAATAATGATATTGAACTTTTTAAAAAAATAAAAGAACAATATATGAAAATTGGAATAGGAGATGATATAAACTAATGAAAGCTGGATTTATTGCTGTTGTTGGAAGACCAAATGTTGGAAAATCTACCCTTATAAATAAATTGGTAAATGAAAAGGTAGCTATTGTATCAAATAAAGCCGGTACAACTAGAGAAAATATAAAAGGAATTCTTAATATGGGAGGAAATCAATATATATTTATTGATACTCCTGGTATACATAAACCTAAACATCTTTTAGGAGAATATATGACTACCTCTGCTATAAAAGTATTAAAAGATGTAGATCTTATTCTTATGCTTTTAGATGGTACTCAAGAAATTAGTACTGGAGATCAATTTGTAATGGAAAAAGTTCTTGAGGCTAGAAGAACACCTAGAATATTGGTTATCAATAAAATTGATAAACTTAATGATGAACAACTTG
This sequence comes from Fusobacterium sp., assembly GCF_029258315.1. Classification (GTDB taxonomy): domain Bacteria; phylum Fusobacteriota; class Fusobacteriia; order Fusobacteriales; family Fusobacteriaceae; genus Fusobacterium_B. Next base: position 1,886 of record NZ_JARHZE010000046.1, read on the forward strand.
TTGAAAAACGTCAAGAGATAAAAGAAAAACTTGGAGAGTTTGATGGTTTAGTTGAGATAGCTGGAGAGTACGGTATTGGACTTGGTAAACTTTTAAATACTATTGATCCTTTCTTAGAAGAGGGAATACAATATTATCCTGAAGATATGTACACTGATATGCCTGTATATAGAATTATAATTGAAATCATAAGAGAAAAAATATTACAAAAAACTAGAGATGAAATTCCTCACTCTATCGCTATCGAGATCATCAATGTAGAAAAAAGAGATTCTGGAAAAGATAAATTTAATATAAATATCTATGTTGAAAGAGATTCACAAAAAGGAATAGTTATTGGAAAAGGTGGAAAACTTCTTAAAGAGATTGGAATTGAAGCTAGACGTGAGATTGAAATCCTTTTAGGCAGAGAGATATTCTTAGAGTTATGGGTTAAGGTTAAAGAGGATTGGAGAAAGAAAAAACCATTCCTTAAAGAATTAGGATATTTTGACGAAGATTAATTTTTAAAGTTTAGGGGGTTATATAATGAAAGTTTTAATGGTAAATGGTAGTTCTCACCAAGGTTGTACCTTTACTGCTCTTTCTGAAATAGGAAAAGTTTTAGAGAAAGAGGGAATTGAATGGGAAATATTTAATATAGGAGGAGGACCTCTTAGAGATTGTATCGGTTGTGGTGGTTGTAAATCTCAAGATTGTGCTTGTGTCTTTAATGATGATATTGCTAACGAATTTCTAAAAAAAGCTCGTGAAGCTGATGGGTATATCTTTGGTAGTCCTGTTTATTTTGCTCATCCAAGTGGTAGAATTATCTCTTTACTTGATAGAGCCTTTGTTGCTGGAAAAAAAATATTCTTACATAAACCAGCTGCTTGTATAGCTTCTGCAAGAAGAGGGGGAACAACTGCTACATTTGATGTACTTAATAAATATTT
>NZ_JARHZE010000099.1 GCF_029258315.1 Fusobacterium sp.
TAACTTTTGTATTAAGTCCCATAGAATTAATTTTATCCCTATCCATAATAATTTCAACAGCATCAATAGGTTTTCCAAATTGAGCAACTTGAGCTATACCATTAATAGAGTTTAATTCACGAGTGATATAGTCAGTATATTTTTTTAATTCTGAGTAAGAATATCCATCACTTGTAACAGCTAAAAATATTCCGTAAACAGCTCCATAATCATCTAAGACAATAGGGGGGAAAGCTCCAACAGGAAGATTTATTTTTGAATCAGATATTTTTTTTCTTACATTATCCCAATATTGATCAAGATTTTTGCTTGGAATAGATTCTTTTAATTTTATTTTTACTTGAGAGTATCCTGGCTTTGATACACTCTCAATATATTCTACATTTTGAATTTTTTGAAGAGTTTCCTCTATCTTACTGGTTACCTGTAACTCAACACTATGAGCATCAGCGTTGGGATAAAAAGTAACAACCAAAGCTTCCTTTATTTTAAATTCAGGATCTTCTAATTTTCCAAGTTTTACATAGGAAAATAGCCCTCCAAGAACCAATAAGATTATCATAAATCTAACAACGATTGTATTTTTAATTGAATAATCTATAAATTTCATAGGACACCTCTATAATAAATTTCCAACATTGGTTTCACTGGTAGGTTCTAAAAGATTTACTTTTTGACCTTGAGAAAGTTCGTGAACCCCTTTAGTAACTATTTTATCTCCAGAATTTATCCCGGTGATAATAACTTGTCCATCATAGTATGGTTTTATAACTTTAACCTCTTTAGAATTTACAACACCATCTTTGTATATCCATACATTTGGAAGAGAATCTTTTTCAAAGAGAGCTTCACAAGGGATAGAATATCCTTGATTATCCTCAGATTTAAAATATATTTTAACAGTTCCTTGAGAATCAGAAGGAATATTATTCTCTTCAACAAAATAAAGAGTTACTGGATAAGTTAGATTTGTAGTGCTTTTTGCTCTACCAACATCAGCTAATTTTAGAGGTAATTCCTTACCATCATAATTAAAAGTAGCTCTTTCCATCTCATTAAATTTATTTAAATCTTTTTCGGAAACATTTATCTTAACTTTATTATTGATTAAAGATGAGATACTTACAACAGGGATACCAGCTCCAGCCACAGTTCCCACATCAGCTAATTTTTTTTGAATATATCCATCATAAGGAGCAATAAGAGCAGTGTCTTTTAATTGGTTTTCACTATTAAGTACTCCTTGAGTAGCTTCTTGATAGATTGCATAGGTAGCTAGTTCACTAGCTCTTGCAGCTTTTACTCCAGCCAAAACTTCATCATAAGTTTTTTTAGGCAAAACTTTTTGTCTATATAGAGTATCAACTCTTTCAAATTGTTTTCTTGCATTTTCAGATACAGCCTTAGCAGCTTCATAGGAATTTTTAGCAGCGATACTTTTATTTTTAAAGGCTTCCAGTTGAAGGTTATAATCTCTTTGATCCATTTGAGCTATAACACTTCCTTTTTTAACAAAACTTCCCACTTCTACATTAAATTTATCAATAGGCCCAGAGACTCTAAAAGAAAGAAAGGCTTCTTTTTCAGGAGCAACCACTCCAGGATATTTAAACTCCATTGAAGATGAACGACTTTGTGCTGTTATTGTTTCAACAGGTCTTATAATAGGTTCATTATCTTTTTTACAACTAATCATAAATATAGACAGTGCTAGTAACAAAATTTTAGTTTTCATAAATTATTTACCTCCTTCTATAAATGGGTTTTGTCCCATTGCAATGCTAAGAGCTCCTAAAGCTATTTGATATTGAAAATCAGCTTTCTTTTTTAAGCTAAGAGCTTCTTGATAAGAGGCAAGTGAAAGATAATATTCATCGTCTCCTATTAAACCTACATTTTTTTCAGCAGATCTTTGTTTTATCTTACCAGTTTCTGCTTTATAGTTAAGTTCAGCCATTTCACAAATCTCTTTTGATTTTTTTACATTTTCATATGCTCTAGTAGTTTCTATTATAATTGTTAAAAACTCTTTTTCTAATTTTAATTCAGATATTTTTTCTCTTCTAGCAGCTTTTTTATATTCATTTATATTTTTAAATCCATTAAAAATACTTATAACCCCGGAGATATTTCCGAAAGCTACACTTGAATCAACAAAAATATCGTTATTATTTTTCACATATCCCCCACCTAAAATTATTTTTGGTAGAAAATTTGATATAGCTATCTTTTTAATATCTTTTGAAATATTTTTGCTTGTATCTAAAATTTGTAACATCTCATTTTGAGAAAGAGCTATATATATACATTCTTCTAATTCAGGAAGATTTTTTTCAGATAAATTAATATCTTCTAAAACTATATCATCTAAGGGATTTAAATTTAAACTTTTCATAATGTTCATTTTAGCAATTTTTAAATCTCTTCTATTATTTTCAAGAGCTATCTCTCTTGATTTTACTAAAGTTTTTGCTTTTTCAACTTCCCAAGGAAGAATAGCATCAACTTTTAATGAAATCTTAGCTTTTTTTTCTATCTCTTTAGCTGAACTCAATTGGTTAGTCAAATATTCCTCTTCAGATTGAAGGGCTAGAATATAAAAATATTCTCCCATAATTTGAAGTTGAATCATCTTATCAGTTAAACTTTCAGCTAATTCACTTATTTTTTCCCCTTTTTTTCTAGCACTATATAAAAACCAAGTTGAAGGGACAAAAACAGGAATTTGAGCTCCTATACCATAAGTATAAAAAGATTCATCTATAAATCTAGTAGAAAGTGTTGAAGGTATAAGATGTGACACAATAGGTGGCAAAGGAAATGGAAGATTGTTAGTTAGAGAGCTAGTTTCCATTCCAATATCCACTTGATTATCAAGTTTTGTATATCCTCCAAGTATATTTATAGATGGTAAAAAGTTACCAAAAGCAATTTTTTTATCAAGAGAGGCGATCTCTCTTTCAAGTCTTTTTGTTTTAAGATCTAAATTTCTCTCACGAGCTATTTTAATAGCTTCTTCTAAGGAGATAGAAGAACCAAATTGTTTTAAGTATTCTTTTCCTTGAAGGTTTGTAACTTTTTCTTCAGGGGTAATTTGATTATTCGAACAGCTAAGAAGTAGGAAAGAGAAAAATACAACTAATAATTTTTTTCTCATATACACCTCACCATAAAAAATAAAAATAAAATAACATAAGTAAGCAAATATTTGAAAAATAATATTTCTTTAAAACATTATACTATATTTTAAGTTTAGTAGTCAATTTCTTTGTATCCTTTTTAAAATAATATTACACTTAGATTAAAATTAAATGTTAACCTTTTTAAAATAAAAAATAAAAAAAATTTAAAAGCTATGTTAGAATAAAAATAGATTTTGCAGTTAAAAAAGGAGAGAAATTATGAAAGAGTTGTTATTGTTTGGTTATTTTTTATTGGTTATTTTAGTTGGGATTTTATCATTTAATAAGATAAAAAATGATAAGGATTTTTTTGTGGCTGGAAAAAGTGCTGGGATATTTCAAGTTTCTGGAAGTTTACTTGCATCAATTTTGGGAAGTTCAGCTATAATTGGGAGTGTTGATTTTGCTTATACAAGTGGTTGGGCAGGAATTTGGCTTATGGTTTGTGCCTCTTTAGGACTTATAGGATTATATCCTTTAGTAAAACATATAAAAAACTTTCAAGGTTATAATTTGCCAAGTATGTTGGGAAGTTTTTATGGGGAAGAGGTTCAAAGAATATCATCTTTTATAATTCCAATAGCTTGGCTTGGAGTTGTAGCTTCTCAAATAATGGGGGCAGCAAAAATAGTTACTATACTTTCATCATTAAATTATGTTCAAGGAGTTTGGTTAAGTGGATTGGTTTTTATAGTCTATACAATTTTAGGTGGACAACTTTCAATAATAAAAACTGATGTTATCCAACTTATGTTTATTTTAGCAGGTTTATTTTTTACATTTGTATATGTTTTACCAGAGCCAATAACAAAAGAGATATTACCAGTGGTGAATTATAAATTTGGTATTATGGATATAATAGTTATGATACTGACTTACTCTACAACTTTCTTAGTTGGTCCAGATATATATTCAAGACTTTTCTGTGCAAAAGATGAGAACACAATGAGAAAATCAATAATTATAACAATACTTGTTCTTCTTCCTCTTGCATTTATATTTGCAAAAATAGGTGTCTATGGTATTCAAATGTTTGATGAAGTTGGAAGAGAATCAGTTCTTCTTATGATAGCCAATGAAAAATTACCAAAAGTTTTAGGATTCTTCCTATACTTTGGACTTTTATCAGCGGTGATCTCATCAGCTGATACAACTTTACTTACAGCCTCATCACTTTTTACTCAAGTTTTTTTAAAAGATTTAAAAAGTAAGAAAGCTATTTTTATAACAAGAATTTTAATGGTTGTCTTTGGACTTTTAGCAATACTGATAGCTGTTAAGATGAAATATATTTTATCAACTTTACTTTTAGCTCTAGCAGTTTATTCGGGAGCCTTTATAGTTCCAACTTTTGTGGGAATATTTGGATTTAGAGCTAAGAAAGAAGTTGTTATACTTGCTATAATAGCTGGAGGGGTAACAGCTCTTATAGGAAAATTGATTGGGGGAGATAGAGGAAATTATATATCAATCCTAGCTTATTTAATAAATATATCAATATTATTTTTAGGAAAAAATAAAAAAAATTAAAATAGAAAATAAAATGTGATATAATATCCTCAAATGATAAAAATTAGGGGGCAAGAATGAAAAAATTATTAAATAGATGTTCCATAGGTGGCTGAGCTAGCAAAATAGGGCCAGAGGCTCTTTCAAATATTTTAGAAACAATACCAGTAAAAGAGGATAAAAATTTATTAGTTGGTTATGAGAAATCTGATGACGCAGCAGTTTATAAGATTTCTGATGATAAGGCAATTATTCAAACTTTAGATTTTTTTACTCCTATGGTAGATGATCCCTATCTTTTTGGACAGATTGCAGCAGCGAACTCTTTAAGTGATGTTTATGCAATGGGTGGAAAACCAATAACAGCTATGAATATAGTTTGTTTTCCAGAAAAAGAGGAGCAAGAGGTATTAAAAGAGATTTTAAGAGGTGGAGCAGAAAAAATTCTTGAGTCAGGAGCAGTCCTAAGTGGTGGACATTCAATCTATGACCAAGAGATAAAATATGGTTTATCTGTAACTGGAATCTGTTCCCCAGATAAGATTTTAAAAAATTATGGTTCTTGTGAAGGGGATATTTTAGTATTAACAAAACCTTTAGGAACAGGGATATTAACAACAGCATCAAAGATGGGTGACTTAAAAGAAAGTCAGATGGGAGAGGTTATAAGAAATATGACAACTCTTAATAAATATGCTGGAGAGATAATAGTAAAATATCCTGTGACAGCTTGTACAGATATTACAGGTTTTGGTTTCTTAGGACATCTTTATGAAATGGCTGTTTCTTCAGAAAAAACTTTTGTGGTAGAGAGTGAGTATGTTCCTTATCTAAGTGGTGCTAAGGAATTTGCAAAGGATTTCTATATCACAGGAAGTGGACAAAGAAATAGAAAATCTTTAGAAGGGAAAGTAAAATTTGAAAATATTTCTTTTGAAATGGAGGAGATACTTTTTGATCCTCAAACTTCAGGGGGACTTTTATTTTCAATACCAGTTCAATATATAAATGATGTTATGAAAGAGTTAAATACTTTAGAGATAAAGTCATCTATAATTGGAAGTGTAGAAAAAAAACAAGAGTATAGTATAATTGTAAGATAGATAATTTTCTTATCCTCAAATTTAAATTTAGGAGAGAAAATGAAAAAAATATTGCTTAGAAATCTACCTAAGGTGGATATTATATTAAAAAATAAAGAAATAGAAAATATGGGAAAAAGTGTAGATTACTACACTTTTTTGTCTTGTATAAAAAAATCTATAAATCAAATGAGAGAGGAAATTTTAAAAACTGAAGATGAGGAAAAACTTAGATTATTAGGTGAAAATCTAGAAGAAAATATAATAAAAAATATTTTATCTTTAGTTGAAAAAGAAAAAAGAAAAAAAATACAGAGAGTTTTTAATGGAAGTGGAACTATACTTCATACAAATTTAGGAAGAAGTGTTTTTTCTAAAAAAATAGGAGAAAAAATAGGAGAGATATTATCATCTTACAATAATTTAGAATACGATATAGAAGAGGGAAAAAGAGGAAGTCGTTATAAAAATCTTGAAAATCTTATAAGTCAAGTGGTTGGCAGTGAAAGTGCATTAGTTGTAAACAATAATGCTGGGGCTGTAATTCTTTGTTTAAATGAGTTTTCAAAAAATAAAAACACCATTATATCAAGGGGCGAATTGGTTGAGATAGGTGGAAGTTTTAGAGTACCAGAGATAATAAAATTTTCTGGGGCTAATCTTTTGGAAGTTGGGGCTACAAATATAACTCATTTAGATGATTACAAAAGAAATGTTGATGAGGAAACAGGGGTTTTACTAAAAGTTCATACATCTAATTATAAGATAAAAGGTTTTACTCAAGAGGTGGATCTAAAAGAATTAGTCAAACTTGGAAAAGATAAAAATAAATTGGTTATTGAGGATATTGGAAGTGGAAATCTTGTAGAGTTTTCAAAGTATGGGATTGTATCAGAGCCCACTGTGATGAAAAGTTTAGAGGCTGGAGTTGATCTTGTAACTTTTAGTGGAGATAAGCTTTTAGGAGGTTGTCAGGCTGGAATAATAGTTGGAAAAAAAGAGCTGATAGATAGACTTAAAAAAAATCAATTTTTACGAGCCATTAGAGTTGATAAAATAACAATAGCCTTATTGGAAGAATTATTTACAAATTATTTAGATGAAAGAGAGGCAATAAAAAATATACCAACCTTAAGAATGATAACAGAAAAGGTAGAAGATGTAGAGGAAAGAGCTATAAGATTATCAAATATTCTTGAAGAGAGAGGGATAAAAAATAAAGTGATAGAAACGAAGGCCACTATTGGTGGTGGAAGCATGCCAGATGAAGAGATTAAAAGTTTTGGTATAGAGTTTATATTTGAGAGAAAAATTTCTCCTAATAGATTAGAAGAGTATTTTAGAAAAAATAAAATATCAATAATAGGTAGGATAGAGGATAATAGATATTTTTTAGATATGAAAACTATATTTTTAGATGATATTGATGAATTGGCTCAGAATATTCAAGATATTTTTTTAGAGAGAGGATTAGTATGAAAAATATAATAATTGGGACAGCTGGACATATAGATCACGGAAAGACAACTCTTATAAAATATATGACTGGGATAGATACAGATAGACTCCCAGAAGAAAAAGAGAAAAATATGACTATTGATATAGGTTTTTCCCATTTTCAAGAAAAAAATATAAATATAGGTATAGTTGATGTTCCAGGACATCAAAAATTTATAAAAAATATGTTAAGTGGTGTAGCTGGGATTAACTATATTTTATTTATAGTAAGTTGTGATGATGGAGTTATGCCTCAAACTATTGAACACTTTGAGATTTTAAAACTTTTAGGGATTAAAAATGGTATTATAGTTCTTACAAAAAAAGATTTGGTTACAGAAGAGAGAGTGGAAGAGGTAAAAAAAGAGTTAAGAAAAAAATTTGAAGGATCATTTTTAGAAAATTTTAAAATTATGGAAACCTCTATAAAAGATATAAAGTCCTTTGAAAGATTAAGAGAAAAGATAGTTGAGGATATTTTAAAACTTGAAGAAAAGTTAGAGGAAAAAGAGTTTTTAATGTATATTGATAGAAGTTTCTCAATAAAAGGTTATGGAACAGTTGTAACTGGAAGTGTTTTATCAGGAGAGTTAAGTTTAGGAGAAAATATATATCTATATCCTCAAAAGGAAAAATTAAAAGTAAAATCTATTGAAAGGTTTGGAGAAAAGGTTGAAACCTTGGAGAGTAATA
>NZ_JARHZE010000003.1 GCF_029258315.1 Fusobacterium sp.
TGGAAAAGCTTTAATTCAAAGTGGTATGTATAAAAAAATACTGGTAATTGGAGCAGAATCTATTTCTAGATTAGTGGATATGCAAGATAGAAATACAGCTATTCTTTTTGGAGATGGAGCGGCAGCAGCGGTTCTAGGAGAAGTAGAAGAAGGGTATGGAATAATATCTTCTTATATGGGAACAGAAGGGGTAGATGATGATACTCTTAGAATAAAAGCAGGGGGAACTTTATATCCAGCTACTGTTGAAAGAGTTGAAAATAGAGAGATCTACTTAGAAATGAATGGAACAGATGTATTTAAATTTGCAGTAAGAGCTTTACCTCATGCAACTAAAGAGGCAGCAAAAAATGGAAATGTAAATCTAGCAGATATAGATATATTATTCCCACATCAAGCAAATTTAAGAATTATAGAATCAGCAGCAAAAAGATTAAGAATACCTATGGAAAAAGTATATTTAAATATTCATAAGTATGGAAATACTTCAGCTGCATCAATTGGACTTGCAATAGGAGATGCTTTAGAAGAGGGAAGATTGAAAAAAGGGGACCTAATTGCTTTAACAGGATTTGGAGCTGGTTTAACTTATGGTTCTCTTATAATGAGATGGTCTAAATAAAAAAATAAATATTGACTAAAAAATTAGATTATGATAAAATTACTGATGTAATTTTATAAAAATGGAGGTTAAAGTGTCTAAAATAGCTTTTGTTTTTCCAGGACAAGGAACTCAGTTTGTTGGAATGGGAAAAGATATATATGAAAATAATGAGATAGCTAGAAAAGAATTTGATAATATTTTTGAAACTCTTTCTTTTGATCTAAAAGAGGCTATGTTTAATGGTCCTGAAGATCTTTTAAAGAAAACAAAATATACACAACCAGCAATAGTTGCTATGAGTTTAGTTTTAGAAAAATTAGTTAGAGAAAAAGGGATAAAACCAGAATTTGTGGCTGGACATTCTGTTGGTGAATATGCTGCAATGGGATCAGCTGGATTTTTAACTATTTCTGAAGCAGTAAGACTTACATCTTTCAGAGGAGAAGTTATGAATGAAATAGCTGAAAGTGTAAATGGTGGAATGGCTGCTATCATAGGAATGGATTCTGATACTATAATTGAAGTGTTAAAAGAGATAGATGGAGTTGTTGAAGCGGTAAACTTCAATGAACCAAAACAAACAGTTATAGCTGGAGAAAAATCTGCAATAGAGAAAGCGTGTGAGTTGTTAAAAGAAAGAGGTGCAAGAAGAGCTATGCCTCTTGCTGTATCTGGACCTTTCCACTCTTCATTAATGAAACCAGCTGGAGAAAAATTAAGAGAAGAAGCAGAGAAATTTAATTTTAAAGAGGCGGAAGTTAAACTTGTAGCTAATACAACAGCTGAATTTTTAACAAAACCAGAAGAAATAAAAAATGAAATTTATTCACAAAGTTTTGGTCCAGTTAAATGGGTTGATACAATAAAAAAATTAAAAGAAAACGGTGTGGATACAATTTATGAAATAGGTCCTGGAAAAGTTTTAGCAGGTCTTATTAAAAAAATTGATAAAGAAATTAATGTTATAAATATTAATTCAGTAGAAGACGTAAATAATTTATAAAAACTATTGAAAAGTATAAATAAATTTGATAATATTAATATGTAGAGTTGCGAAGTAAATAAAATTTAGGAGGATATAAAATATGTTAGACAAAATAAAAGAAATAGTAGTTGAGCAATTAAACGTTGATGCTGATCAAGTAACACCTGAGGCAAACTTCGTTGAAGATTTAGGAGCAGATTCATTAGACACTGTTGAATTAATAATGGCTTTTGAAGAAGAATTTGACGTAGAAATTCCTGATACAGATGCTGAAAACATAAAAACAGTTCAAGATGTAATTGATTATATCGAAGCTAACAAGTAAGAAATCTTAAAGGGGATGAAAAGAAATCCCCTTTATTTTATATATACAGAATATGAGGTGATGAGATGAGAAGAGTTGTAGTTACAGGACTAGGTCTTATTACAGCTTTAGGGACAGGATTAGAAAAATCTTGGACAGCTATAAAAGAGGGAAAAAGTGGAATAAAAACAATAGAAAGTTTTGATACTACAAATACTCCTGTTAAATGTGCCGGAGAAGTTAGAGATTTTGATCCAGAGGAATTTGGAATAGATAAAAAAGAAGTAAAAAAATTAGCTAGAAATACACAATTTGCTATTGCAGCTTCTAAAATGGCTCAAGCAGATTCAAATTTAACAATAGATGAAACAAATGCTACAAGAGTAGGAGTTATAGTTTCTTCAGGAATTGGAGGAATGGAAGTTTTTGAAAAGCAAATAGGAACAATGCTTGAAAAAGGAAACAGAAGAATATCTCCATTTACAATACCTTCAATAATAGCTAATATGGCAGCAGGAAATGTTGGTATTTATCTAGGAGCAAAAGGACCAAATAAAGCAGTTGTTACAGCTTGTGCAGCAGGAACTCACTCAATAGGGGATGCTTTTGAAACTATAAGATTAGGTAAAGCTGATGTGATGTTTGCTGGAGGTACAGAGGGTTGTATAACAGAATTTGGAATAAATGCTTTTGCTAATATGAAAGCTTTATCAACTAATCCAGATCCAAAAACAGCTTCAAGACCATTTACAGTGGATAGAGATGGATTTGTAATGGGAGAAGGAGCAGGAGTTTTAGTTTTAGAAGAATTAGAACATGCAAAACAAAGAGGAGCTAAAATCTATGCTGAGGTAATAGGTTATGGAGAAACTTGTGATGCTCACCATATAACAGCTCCAGCAATAGATGGTGCAGTAAGAGCATTTAAAATGGCTTTGGAAGAGGGAAATATAAATTTAGAAGATGTAACATATATTAATACACATGGAACATCAACACCTCTTAATGATAAAAATGAAACAGCAGCTATAAAAGAAGTTTTTGGAGATATAGCTTATAAAATGAATATATCTTCTACAAAAGGAGCTACTGGTCATGCTTTAGGTGGAGCAGGAGGAATTGAAGGAGTAATTTTAGCAAAAAGTATAGAAGAAGGAATTATTCCTCCAACAGCAAACTATGAAAATCCTGATCCAGAATGTGATTTAAATTGTACACCAAATGTAGCTGTAAATAAAGATATTAAAGTTGGAATGTCAAGCTCATTAGGATTTGGTGGTCATAACGCTGTAATAGCAATGAAAAAATTTGAAGATTAATTAGGAGAAGATATGGAAGTGGATTTACAATTAGATTTTAATTCTTTAGAAGAAAAAATAGGATACAAATTTGAAAATATAAATTTATTAAAAAATTCACTAGTACATAGATCCTTCGGTAATGAAAATAAAAAATATAAAAAAATAAATAATGAAAGACTAGAACTGCTAGGAGATGCAGTTCTAGATCTTATCGTTGCAGAATATTTATATAAAAATCATACTAATTATACTGAAGGGGATTTAGCAAAAATAAAATCTATGGCTGTAAGTGAACCAGTTTTAGCTAAAGTTTCAAGAAAGTTAGGTTTGGGGGAATATTTATATTTAAGTAGGGGAGAATTATTAACAGGAGGAAGAGATAGAAGTTCTATACTTGGAGATCTATTTGAGGCTGTACTAGGAGCTATTTATCTTGACTCAAATTTTGATACTGCCAGAAAAGTAGCCTTATTTCATTTGAAAACATATATTGATCATATAGAAGAGGACGAAGAGATAATGGACTTTAAAACTATTTTACAAGAATATAGTCAAAAAGTTTATAAACAAGTTCCTGTATATGAAGTGGTAAATGAAACAGGTCCAGATCACAAAAAACTTTTTGAGATTGTAGTGAAAATTGGAGACTCAATCCAAGAAAAAGGAATCGGAAAAAGTAAAAAAATGGCAGAACACGGAGCAGCTCAAGCTCTTTGTAAAAAGTTAGGTGTAAAATACTAATGAAACATTATAATATCCCTATTTTTATAAGTCATTATGGCTGCCCAAATGCTTGTGTTTTTTGTAATCAAGTAAAAATTAATGGAAGAGAAACTGATGTAACAATAGAAGATTTAAAAAATATAATAGATGAATATTTAAAAATACTTCCAAAGGATTCTTATAAAGAAGTAGCTTTTTTTGGTGGTACTTTTACAGGGATCTCTCTTGGGAAACAAAAAGAATATTTAGAAGGTGTAAAAGAATATTTAGATAAAGGACTGGTTCAAGGAATTAGACTTTCTACAAGACCAGATTATATAAATAAAGAGGTTTTAGATCAATTAAAAAAATATAATGTAACTACAATAGAACTTGGAGTACAGTCATTGGATGAGGAAGTTCTTAAAAAAAGTGCTAGATATTATCCAATAGAGGTGGTTTATGAAGCCTCAAAATTAATAAAATCTTATGGAATAGACTTAGGAATACAATTGATGCCTGGATTACCAGGATCTACATTTGAAAGTGATTTAGAAACTGCTAAAAAAGTTGTTAAGATCTCTCCTGAAAATGCAAGAGTCTATCCAACTCTTATAATAAAAGATACAGAGATGGAAAGAATGTATAAAAGAGGCGAGTATGAAGTATTCACTTTAGATGAAGCTATAAAAAGATGTAGAAAGATAATAAGTTTATTGGAAATAAATGGAATAAATATAATAAGGGTTGGACTTCAACCTTCTGATGATTTAAGAGAAGGTGGGGTTGCAGTAGAGGGAGCTTTTCATCCAGCATTTAGAGAGCTAGTAGATGGAGAGATTTATTTTAGTTTTTTGAAAAATATTGAATTGAAAGATAAAAAATTAGAAGTTGAACTTAATGAAAGATTAGTTTCAAAAGTTGTGGGGTTAAAAAGAAAAAATATGAAAAGACTTGAGAATTTAAAACTTTCAATAAATAATAATATTCCAATTACAAAAATTATTGTAAATGGGATAGAGTATCAAAGAGAGGATATTTTACAAAAAGAACTGGGTGAGAGTTATGAACAAAATAGTAATAAGTGTTAATGACTTTCAAAGAAGAGCAGCTATTTTAGAAGATGAAAAAGTAGTAGAAATTTTTAATGAAAGAAATGATGAATCAAATATTATAAAAAATATTTATAAAGGAAAAGTAGCTAATGTTTTACCAGGAATGGAGTCAGCCTTTGTAGATATAGGACTTGAAAAAAATAGTTTTCTTTATGTTGACGATTTGAGAGAGTTCGAAGAAAAATATTTAAATGGAATTGTTAATAGTAATAAACCTATTGAAGATTTACTTACAGTAGGAGATCAGGTTGTTGTTCAAGTTTTAAGTGTCCCTAGAGGAAATAAGGGGGCAAGAGTGACAACTAACTTTACTATTCCAGGAAAATATCTTGTTCTTATGCCAAATAATGATCATTTAGCTATTTCTAAAAAAATAAAAGATGAGTCCGAAAGAAAGCGTCTTGAAGAAATATTTAAAGAGATAAAGCCAGCAAAAATGGGAGTCATTATTAGAACAGCAGCTCAAGGAAAATCTATTCACCACTTTGAAAGAGAGATGGTTTATCTTGTTAAGAGATGGGAAGAGATAGAGAAGAGAATAAAAAAAGCTAAAACAGGAGAGCTATTATATAATGATAATGATATAGTTACAACTATTTTAAGAGATGTATTAAATAATACAATAGATGAACTTATAGTTGATAATGAAAAAGTTTATTTAGATATAATAGATTATATCAACACTTTTAGTGAGAATAATATATCTACTAGAATAAAACTTTATACAAAAAATAAAGATATATTTCAAGAGTATGGGGTAGATGCTGAAATAGAAAGAGCATTACAAAAAGAGGTTTGGCTTGATTGTGGAGGTTATTTAGTAATTGAAAAAACTGAAGCCTTAGTGAGTATAGATGTTAATACTGGAAAAAATACAGGAAGTTATAATCTAGAGAGAACAGTTTTAAATACAAATTTAGAGGCAGCTAGAGAGATACCGAGACAATTGAGGTTAAGAAATTTAAGTGGAATAATAATAATAGATTTTATTGATATGAAACTTCAAGAGGATAAAGATCTTGTAATACAACAGTTAGATGCAGAATTACAAAGAGATAGAATAAAAAATAATATAGTTCATTTTACAGATTTAGGGCTTATAGAGATGACAAGAAAAAGAGTTGGAAGAACACTTAGTTATTTTTATGAAAAAGAATGCCCTATTTGTAACGGAAAAGGAAAAGTAAAGTCTAATGAAGCGATAGTTTTAGATATTTTAAGAGATATAAAACAAGTAGCAACTGAAAAGGATGTAAACAAAATTTATATTCAGACTAAAAAAGAGATTATAAAAGAGATAAAAAATAGTTAATTTGATATGATCTCAGAATATTTAAAAGCAAGAAAAAAACAATTTATTTTAGAGGAAAAGGATATATTAAATTATGATATATCTCTTGGAAAATAATGGAGGATAAATGAAAGTAGGGGTATATTCAGGAAGTTTTGATCCGATTACTCTAGGGCATCAAGATGTTATCAAAAGAGCAGCTAAAATGTTTGATAAAATAGTTGTAGTTGTTGGAAATAATAGTGAGAAAAAGTATTGGTTTTCTTTAGAAGAAAGAACAGAGATGGTAAAAGAACTTCTAGGAGAATATGAAAATATAGAGATTGATTCTTATTCTGGTCTTATTGTAAACTATGTTTTAGAAAATAACTATGATGTTATAGTAAAAGGGGTTCGTAATCAAGAAGATTGTGCTTTAGAACTTTATTTTGCAGATGGAAACTATATGATATCTGATAAAAAAGTAGATACAGTTTTTTTACCTGCTTTAAAGGAATATATACATACAAGTTCAACTGCTGCTAGGGAGATTGCAAGATATGGTGGTAAAGTAGAATGTTATGTAGATAAGAGAATAGCTACAAGAGTATTGGAAAGAGGAAAAAAATTTGCTCCTAAATAAAGGGGGAATAGATGAAAAAAGAAAAGTCTATGTATGTTTGCAAAGAGTGTGGATATAAAAGTATAAAATGGATGGGAAAATGTCCTAACTGTGGCGAATGGGGATCTCTTGAAGAAGAGGTAGAGGTTACAGTTGCTAATAAAAAAATTCCAAAAGGTTCATTGAATTTTCAAGAGATAGATGAAAAATTGGTTTCTTTTGATGAGATTAAAATGGAAGAGAACTTTAGATATAAAACTAAGGTTAAGGAGTTTGATAGACTTCTTGGTGGAGGTTTAGTTCAAGGAGAGGTAATTTTATTAACAGGAAATCCTGGGATAGGAAAATCAACACTTTTATTACAGATGGCAAATGAATATACTGAGTATGGAGATATAATTTATATTTCTGGAGAGGAATCTTTATCTCAGATAAAAAGTAGAGGAGATCGTCTTGGAATAAAAAATAAAAATTTATATTTGATGTCAGAAACAAATGTGGATAAAATTTATGAATATATTTCAGAACGTAAACCAAAAGTTGTTATAATAGATTCGATTCAAACTTTATACAGTGAAACAAGTGACTCTATTGCTGGAACACCGACACAAATAAGAGAGGCAACTTTAAAAATAGTTGATGTAGCTAAGAAAAATAATATTTGTTTTTTTATAGTAGGACATATAACTAAAGATGGAAAAGTTGCAGGTCCAAAGATGTTAGAGCATATGGTTGATGCTGTATTTACTTTTGAAGGGGAAGAGGGACTTTTTTATAGAATATTGAGAAGTGAAAAAAATAGATTTGGTTCAACCAATGAACTGGCTATTTTTAGTATGGAAGAGGATGGACTTAGGGAGATACAAAATTCCTCAGAGTATTTTATAAGTGAAAGAAATGAAAAAAATATAGGTAGTATGATAGTTCCTGTGTTAGAGGGAACAAAAGTATTTTTATTAGAAATACAAACTCTTATAACAGAGGGAAATCCAATAGGAATACCAAAAAGAGTTGTACAAGGATTTGATAAGAATAGAATACAGATATTGATGGCTATTGGAGAAAAGAGAATGGGAATAAACCTTGGAACTAAGGATGTTTTTGTTAATATTCCAGGTGGAATTTCTATAAAAGATCCAGCAGCAGATTTAGGGGCATTGATTTCTTTGATGTCAGTTTATAAAAATGTTGAAATAAGCCAAAAAATAGCAGCTATTGGAGAGCTTGGTTTAAGAGGAGAGATCAGAAAGGTATTTTTTATAGACAAAAGGTTAAGGGAGTTAGAAAAATTGGGATTTAAAGGAGTGTATATCCCAGAGGCTAATAGAAAAGAGGTAGAAAAAAAAGATTATAAATTAAAATTAATATATCTTAAAAACTTAGATGAGTTTTTAGAAAGGATTTAATATATGGATAGAGAGAAAATGTTAGATGTGTTTAGCTTGGTTCAACCAGGGACAAAGTTAAGAGAAGGATTAGATAATATTTTAGATGGTAATAAAGGGGCTTTAATAGTAGTTGGAATAGATGAAGAGGTCGAAAAGATAATAGATGGTGGATTTTTATTAGATTGTGAATATACTCCGGAAAGACTTTTTGAATTATCTAAAATGGACGGAGCTATTATCATAGATGAAAAAGTCTCGAAAATTTTATATGCCAATGTACATCTTCAACCAAATATTAAATATTTAACAGATGAAAGTGGAACAAGACATAGAACGGCTCAAAGGGTAGCTAAACAATTAAATAGATTAGTTATCGCCATATCAGAAAGAAAAAGAGTTTTAACTTTGTATAAAGGAGAAGAGAGATATAAATTAAAAAGTCTTTTGGAATTAACTAATGAGGCATCACAAGCATTTAATACTCTAGAAAGATATACAAAGGTATTGGAGCAAGGACTTGGAAATTTAACAATTCTTGAATTAGATGATATGGTAACAGTGGAAGATGTTTGTCAAGTTTTACAAAAGTTTGAAATGATAAACAGAATAAAGAGATATGTGTACGAATGTATTCAAGAATTAGGAAGTGAAGGAAACTTAATAGATCTTCAGTTAGAAGACTTATTAAAAGGGATAGCTGACGAGAAAAAAGAGTTTTTAAGTGATTATTATTTAAAAGAAGAGGAAGATCAAGATTTAGAGAAATTAAAGCAAAGTTTATCTGAAATGGATGATACAGAGATATTTGATTTAACAAAAATTGCTAATCTTTTGGGATATGGTAAGACTGCATCAAAATTGGATAATACAATTACTCCAAAAGGATATAGAATACTTGGAAAATTTGGAAAAATTAATCCAAAAGATATAGATGCTCTTATTGAAAAATTTGGAGATCTTCCAAAAATACAAGAGGCTAGTGTAGATGAACTTGTAGAAACAAAAGGAATAAGTAAATTTAAAGCAAATGCGATAAAAAAAGGTATAGAAAGATTAAAGTTTACAATAGAATTAGACAAATAAAAAAAATCTCCTAAGCGGAGATTTTTTTTTGAACTAAATTATTAAAAATCGTATTTAGCTACATTTTCAACAATTCTAACTATTAATTCCTTAGCTTTTAACATAGAATTTGTTGGAATGTATTCAAATTTTCCGTGGAAGTTATGTCCACCAGTAAATAGGTTAGGGCAAGGTAAGTTGTTATAAGAAAGTCTTGCTCCGTCAGTACCTCCTCTAATAGGAGAGATTTTTGGTTTTATATCTAGCTCTTCCATAGATTTTTTAGCTATATCAACTATATACATAACTGGTTCGATTTTTTCTCTCATATTGTAGTAACTATCAGTTAATTCAAGTTCAATCTTAGCATCTTTATATTTTTTTGATAAGAATGCTACAGCTTCTTTGATAAGTTCTTTCTTTTCGTTGAATTTTTCCATAGAGTGATCTCTTATGATATATTCAACCTTAGTATTTTCTATAGTTCCATTCATTTCACATAAAAGGAAGAATCCTTCATAGTTTTCAGTATACTCTGGTCTTTGTTCAACAGGAAGAAGAGAGTTTAATTCATTAGCAAGTAGTATAGAGTTGATCATACTATTTTTAGCAGTTCCAGGGTGAATATCTCTTCCTTGGAATTTAACAATAGCTGTTGCAGCGTTAAAGTTTTCATATTCTAATTCTCCAATTTCTCCACCATCAACTGTGTATGCAAATTGGCAATTAAATTTTTTAACATCAAAAAGGTTAGCTCCTCTACCAATCTCTTCATCAGGAGTGAAACCTATTTTAATTTCTCCGTGCTCTATTTCTGGATGTTCTTTTAAATATTTAATAGCTTCTATAATTTCAACAATACCAGCTTTGTCATCTGCACCTAATAAAGTATTTCCATCTGCAACTATTAGATCTTGTCCAATATATCTAGTTAAAGATTTAAAATCTTTAGGAGAAAGGATAATATTTTTTTCCTCATTTAAACATATATCTTTACCATCATAATTTTTTACTATTCTAGGATTAACACCTTTTCCACTATATGAAGGAGCAGTGTCCATATGAGCTATAAATCCGATAGTAGGAATATTTTTAGAAGAGTTAGAAGGTAGTTTTGCCATTATGTAGCAATTTTCATCTAAACTTACATCTTCTAGTCCTAATTCTTTTAAATCTTCAACAATAACTTTAGCTATATTCCATTGAATATCACTGCTAGGACAAGTTATGCTGTCTGGATCAGAATAACTGTCAATTTTTACGTATTTAAAAAATCTGTTAATTAAATTTTCCATAGTCTTAAACTCCTTGTTATATATTGATAACATATTGTAATACGGATTATTATTATTTTCAACCCTAACTTTAAAAATCATTGAATACGAACAACTAATTAATAAAAAATAAATTTATGTTGATCTATTATATATTATGTGTTAAAATTAATCTGATAATTCTTTATGTAAATATAAAGAATTAAAAATAAACATATAGATATGGGGGATAGTAAAAATGGGAAAAAGTGTGAAGAAAAGTAGGTTAGATAATTTTCTAAATTTTGTAGAGATTGCAGGGAATAAGTTGCCACATCCAGTCGCAATGTTTTTTGGCTTCTTTGTAATAACTATAATTTTTTCATTTATTTTATCTAAAATGGGGGTTTCAGTAAGTTACTCAGAAATATCGAAGAGTACAGGACAAGTGGTTCAAAAAACAACAACAGTTCAAAATTTATTGACAAATGAGGGTATTAGAGGAATATTTACATCTGCAGTTAAAAACTTTACAGGACATGCAGCATTAGGATCAATCGTTGTAGCTATGTTAGGGGTAGGTTTAGCAGATGGAACAGGATTATTAAGTACATTAATAAAAAAATTAGTTCTTTCTACACCAAGAGGATTAGTATCAGCAATAGTTGTTTTTGCTGGGGTAATGTCAAATATAGCTTCTGATGCAGGATATGTTGTGCTTATTCCATTAGGTGCTGTAATTTTCCTATCTTTTGGAAGACATCCGTTAGCGGGAATAGCAGCAGCTTTTGCAGGGGTTTCCGGAGGATTTTCAGCTAACTTATTAATAGGAACAACAGATCCATTATTAGGGGGAATCAGTACTTCAGCAGCTCAAATAGTATTACCAGGATATTCAGTTGATGCAACAGCAAACTACTTCTTTATGTTTGTATCAACATTCTTAATAACAATAGTAGGAGCTTGGTTAACAGATAAGGTAATAGAACCAAGACTTAAAGAATATAAAGGTCCAAAATTAGAGATAGATGAAAAGACAGAGCTAACTAAAGAAGAGAAAAAAGGTATAAGAATGGCTCTTATCTCAATAATTATATTTATAATTTTAATTTTATTGATGATATTACCAGAAAATGCAATCTTTAAATTAACTCCTAAAGAGGTAGAAGCATTTGTAGCAGCAAATCATAGACAACCTGGAACAATGGAATTATTAAAACCATTCTTTGGTCAATCAATAGTTTTTGTATTGATGTTAGCATTTTTTATTCCTGGTTTAGCTTATGGAATTACAGCTGGAACAGTAAAATCTCATAAAGATGTAATAAAGGCTTTAATAAAAGCAATGTCTTCTTGTGGACAGGTTTTTGTTATAATATTTATCTCAGCACAATTTGTTTATGTATTTACAAAATCAAATATAGGAATAGTAATTGCGGTAAAATTAGCAAATATTTTAAAAAGTATGGGTATAACAGGAATAGCAGCAGCAGTTGGATTAATTTTCTTAACAGCTTTTGTAAATCTATTTATAGGTGGAGCTTCATCAAAATGGTTAATGTTATCGCCAGTATTTATTCCAATGTTTGTAGAATTAGGATTATCTCCAGAGTATACACAATTAGCTTATAGAATAGGAGATTCAACAACAAATATAATTTCGCCTTTAATGTCATACTTCCCAATCATTGTTGGATTTGCTGCTAAATATTCAGAGCGTGAAGAAGATATGGGAATGGGAACAATAATAGCGATGATGTTACCGTATTCAATGGCATTCTTAATAAGCTGGACTGGATTATTTATAATTTGGACATTATTAGGATTACCAATTGGCCCTGGAGTATCAATGTTTATATAAAAAAATCTTTCTAAATAAAACTTAACTAAAAAAGAGGTATCAAATTTATTTTTGATACCTCTTTTATATTATTTATATTTTTTATAAAGATTTGGTGAGAATAGTATAAGTATAGGAAAGATTTCTAATCTACCTAAAAGCATACTAAAGGATAAAACTATTTTATTTATATCGGAAAAGTGTGAGTAGTTTGAAGTTGGTCCGACAACTCCTAATCCAGGTCCGATATTATTAAATGTAGCTGTTACAGCACTAAATGCAGAAACAAAGTCTGGACTTTCAGGTGCAATACATAGGATTAAAAGAAAGAATACAGAAATATAAAGTATAAGATAAGTACTAATACTTCCAAATAATTCCTTAGAAATTATTTTTCCATCCATTTTAATACTAAATATTCTATTTGGAGTTCCAGTTTTTCTAAATTCATTTATAGCAGATTTTAATAGAACAACAACTCTTGAAACTTTAAAACCACCAGCAGTAGAACCAGCACATCCACCCATAAACATTAAGACTAATAAAATTGTCTTTGAAAAGACAGGCCAAGTATCAAAATCAGCGGTAGAAAATCCAGTTGTTGTAACTACTGATGAAACAGTGAAGAAAACATCTCTAAAAAGATGAGATATACTGTCATACATAGGAGCAATATTTATACAGATAGATATTATTGCTAAAGTAACAGCACCAAGATAAAATCTTAGTTCTTCATTCTTATATATTTGTTTAAAGTTTTTTAAAATTAAAGCATAGAAAAGATTGAAGTTCATACCACAGAATAACATTCCAAAACCTAAAACATATTCAATGTAAGGGCTATTATAGTAAGCAACACTGTTGTTTTTTATCCCGAATCCCCCTGTACCAACAGTACCAAAGGCATGGATAACAGCATCAAAAAGTGGCATTCCTCCAAGAAGTAAGAATATAACGATGATAGCTGTAATGCAAAGATAGATCATATATAAAATTCTAGAGTTGTATGACATTTTTGCAACTAATTTACCAACAGTAGGTCCAGGAACCTCAGCTTTCATTATATGTAAAGATTGATTATTATTTTGTGGCAAAATAGCCAAGGCTAAAACTAAAACTCCCATACCACCAACAAGATGGGTAAAGCTTCTCCAGTATAAAAGAGATTTATTTAAAGCTTCGACATTTGTAAGAATACTAGCTCCAGTAGTTGTAAATCCACTGACTACTTCAAAGAAAGCATCTATAAAAGATGGAATTTGTCCTGTTATAACAAATGGAAGAGCTCCAAATATAGAAAGAGCTATCCAAGAAAGTGATGTTGTAACTAATCCTTCTTTAGCAAAGAATTTCATATTATCAGGAACTTTTCTAGACAAAAGAAATCCTAAAAAAAGTAATATTCCAATGGTTGAAAAATAAGAAATTTTAAAAATAGTTTCTTCTTTATAAATAAAACTTAAAATCAAAGGAACAACCATAAAACCAGCTTCTAATTTTAGGATAACACCTAATACATATTTAATCATTTTATTATTCACTTAATTCACCTATTTTAAAATTTTATTAACATCATTTAAATATTTTTCAGTAGTAACTATTATTATTCTATCATTTTCTAAAAGAATATCAGATCCTCCAGGGAAGATTAAACCACCATTTCTAATTATATATGTAATAAGAACATTTTTTTTGATTGGTAATTCTTTAAGAGGAACATTAGTAAGAGGACTATCTTTATGAATTTTAAACTCGATAGCTTCTACTTTATTATCAGCTAATCTATAAAGAGTTTCAATGTTTTCTCCCTGTGATCCAATAAGAGATCTAACGGTTTTTATAATATTATCAGCAGTTAATTTTTTAGGTGTTACAATAGATTGAAGTCCATCAAGTTCTAAGAAATTAAAAAGGGAAATACTATTAACTTTAGTGACAGTTTTTTTAACTCCCATTTTATTAGCATACATAGAAATTATAATATTTTCTTCATCTATACCAGTTAAAGAAACACAAGAATCAAATTCTTTAATTCCTTCTTCTTCTAATAATTGACTGCTTGTACCATCTCCAAAGATAACGCTTGCATGTTCAAAACGTTCACTTAACTCTAAAGCTTTTTTCTCATTTATTTCTATGATTTTTACATTCATTTTTTTACTAAGTAATAAATCAGTTAGATAATAAGAAATTTTTCCTCCACCAATAACAAGGACAGATTTAATTCTTTCTTCTTTATGCCCTAAAGATTTATAAAATTCAGAAAGTTCGGCTTGAACTCCAGTAACATATATTCTATCACCTGATTGTAAAATAAAATTACCAGTAGGAATATGTATCTCCTGCCCTCTTTGGACTATACAAACAAGAAGGGTACTAAAATACTTATGTTTAAAATCAACAAGTTTTAATCCATCAAGATAAGTATTTTTTTCAACCAATACCTCAACCATATTTACTTTGTTTCCAGCAAAGGATTCAACATTTAAAGCATTTGGAAACTCTAAGTTCTTTGCTATAAAATAAGCTGCTTCAGCTTCAGGGTTAATCATTCTGTCAATTCCTAAAGATTCGCTCATGAATTTCATTTGTGAAGAATATTCAGGATTTCTGACCCTAGCAATTGTATATTTTGCTCCAAGTTTTTTTGCCATTATAGATGAAATTATATTTATTTCATCAGAATGGGTAACAGCTATAAAAATATCTGTGTTATTGATATAAGCTTCTTTAAGGATTTCACAGTCAGCTCCATTCCCAACAAGCCCCATAATATCCGATGAAGATAAAATTCTATCTAATATTTTAGAATTTTCTTCTATAAGTGTAATATCATTTCCTTCAGTAGAAAGATCTTTACACAGCATTTCTCCAATTTTTCCAGCCCCAACTATTACTATTTTCATCTTTTCACTTCCTAATAATAAAATAAAGTCTAGGCTAATTATAACAGATATTACATAAATATACAAATGAAAAATAGATATAAATTATATTCTGATTGTTGACTTTTTTAATAAAATATGGTATTCTTAGTTATAGGGGGGTACCCTATTTGAAAGGAGATAATTATGGATAAAAAATTTAAATTAACTGGTGTTGGTTGCATAATGTGTGTTAACAAAATAGAAGGAGCATTTAAAGAGTTTGCAGGAGTTAGTTCTGCAAAAGTTGATTTAGCAACTAAAGTGTTGTCTATTTCTTTTGATGAAAATAAAATTGGAAGAAAAGAAATAGAGGATAAAATTGTAGAATTAGGTTACGGAATAGAATCTGAAGTAACTGAAGATGTAAAAAAAAAATGTAATTTAGTTATTGAAGAGGAAGAAAAAAAATGTGAAACTTCTAAAAAAGTTGAAGATTTTTCAGATAAAAAGATTTCTCAAATAAGTTTAAAGATTGAAAATATACATTGTCAGGCTTGTGTCGCAAATATAGAGAGAAATATAGGTAAGATGGACGGTGTAGCAGAAGCTGTAGTAAACTTAGCAACAAATAAGGGGAGATTTTTATTTGATGAATCAAAAATAAAAGTTCAAGATATTATAGATAATATAAATGGACTTGGGTATAAGGCTTTTAGAGAAGAGGAAATCACAGAAGAGTTTTTTAAAGAAAAAGAGCATTTAGAAAAAAGAGAATTATTAGAGTTTAAGATTTCGATAGTTTTAGCTTTAATAGTATTTTATATAACAATGGGACATATGATAGGATTCCCCCTACCAAATATAATTAATCCAGCAAATAATCCAATAAATTATGCTTTGATTCAACTTATTTTAACAATTCCAGTATTGATAACAGGAAGAAACTTTTATACAATTGGAATATCTTCATTAATAAAAAAAGCACCAAATATGGATTCACTAATAGCTTTAGGAACTGGTGCAGCATTCTTATATAGTTTATATGGAACATTCCAAATTTTTGAAGGAAAAGTGGAGTATGTGCATAGTTTATATTTTGAGTCTTCGGTGGTTATAATTGCTCTAATAAGATTTGGAAAACTTTTAGAAAAAAGAAGTAAAGGAAAGACTTCTGAGGCAATAAAAAAATTAATGGGTCTACAATCAAAAACAGCCACTATTGTAAAAAATAATCAATTATTAAAAATAGATGTAAAAGAAGTAATGCTAGGAGATATAGTTTTAGTAAAACCTGGTGAAAGTATACCAGTTGATGGAAAAGTTATAGAAGGAAACACATATATTGATGAATCAATGCTTACAGGAGAAAGTATCTCTGTAAAAAAAGATCTCGGTGACAGTGTTTATGGAGCTACAATAAATCAAAATGGTGCTATAAAAATAGAAGCAACAGCAGTAGGAAAGGATACTGTACTTTCTAAAATAATAAAACTTGTTGAAAATGCTCAAGAGGTAAAAGCCCCTATAGCTAAAATAGCTGATGAAGTTTCTAGATATTTTGTACCTATTGTTATTTTAATAGCCTTAGCTTCTAGTCTGATTTGGTATGTTTTAGGAGTTACAGGAAAGGTACAACTTTCAGAAACACCAGAAATATTCTCTCTAACAATATTAATATCTGTATTAGTTATAGCTTGTCCTTGTTCCTTGGGACTTGCTACACCAACAGCTATAATGGTTGGAACTGGAAGAGGTGCAGAGTTAGGAATATTAATAAAATCTGGTGAGGCTTTAGAAAAAGCACATAAAGTAAATATGATAGTTTTTGATAAAACAGGAACTATCACAGAAGGAAAACCAACAGTAACTGATGTAGTTTTAGAAGATAAAAATTATTCAGAAGAAAAAGTATTAGAGTATGTTGGAACTTTAGAAAAATATTCTGAACATCCATTAGGTGAAGCTATAATAAAAGAAAGTGAAAAAAATGGAAAAGTTTTAGGAAAATTAAATGTTGAAAATTTCTTGAGTATTTCTGGAGAGGGAATAGTTGGGGAGATAGAAAATAAAAAAATTTGTGTTGGAAATAAAAAATTATTTATAAATAGAAATATAGAAAAATTTAGTGAAGAAGAAGGAAATAAATTAGCGAGAGAAGGAAAAACACCAATATTTGTAGGAATAGATGATAAATATATTGGAGTCATTGGTGTGGCTGATAAAGTAAAAGAAACTTCTGTTGAAAGTATAGCAAAATTGAAGAGAATGGGTATGAAAGTGGCTATGATAACAGGAGATAAAAAAGAGACAGCAGAAATAATTGGAAAAAATGTAGGAATAGATATTATATTATCAGAGGTAAGTCCAGAAGATAAATATTTAGAAGTAAAAAGATTACAAGAAGAGGGATATAATGTAGCAATGGTAGGAGATGGAATTAACGATTCCCCTGCATTATCTCAAGCAAATATTGGTATAGCAATAGGTGGTGGAACAGATATCGCAATAGAAAGTGCTGATATAGTTCTTATGAAATCTGACTTACAAGATGTTGAAGTAGCTATAAGACTTAGCCATGCTACAATAAAAAATATAAAAGAAAATTTATTCTGGGCATTTTTATATAATAGCTTAGGTATACCAGTAGCAGCAGGAGCTTTATATATTTTTACAGGTAGTTTATTAAATCCAATGATTGCTGGTGGAGCTATGGCGATGAGTTCTGTTTCAGTAGTTACTAATGCTTTAAGACTTAGAAAATTTAAAAAATAATTAAATAAGATTAAAATATAGTTTATTAAAAAAGAAGCTTTAGTAGCTTCTTTTTTAATAAATATGATAAATTTTAAAATAAAAAAGATAAGAAATTAAATTATTATTATAGAGCATTTAAATTTTTAAATGTAAGAAATAAATAGTAACCTTGACATAGGAAAAACTATCAGTTATACTCTAAATGAATAATAATTTTTTTAAGAAAAGGAGGAAAAAATGGATAAAAAAATATGTAAAGAGTGTCAGTGTGACGGGAATGAAGAGAAAAAAAGTTTTTGTGCAAATTATTGTACTTTAGAGATAAAGAAAAAATTAAAAATAAGACTAAATAGAATAGAAGGACAAATTAAAGGGATAAATAATATGATAGAAAGAGATGCTTATTGTGATGATGTTTTAAATCAAATTTCATCAGTTAGAGCAGCTTTAGGGGGAGTATCAAAATTAATTTTAGAAGGACATCTAAAACATTGTGTAGTAGATGAGATAAAGGCTGGAAAAGAAGAGAAAATAATAGAAGAGTTAATACATACATTGGATAAAATGTTAAAACTTTAATTTGATAAAAAGTTTTGATTATAGTTGAAAAAATTTAAAAGTTTTAAGGGAGAAAAAATGAATTATTTTTTATTTTTAAATCATCCAAAGGGAGAGGAAGTTTATAAAGTTTCTAAAAAAGCTGAAGAGATAGCAAGAAAATATTTTTCACAAGAAAATATGCTAGAAACTAAAGTAAAGATAGATGGAAAAGAGTATGATGCAATAGTTGACTGGGAAGTGTTTTCTAAGGATTCAAACTTTGATTGTTTTAATTGTAATAATGACTGTTGTGCAGATAGTCCTTCAAAATTAAAAACACAAACAAGAAAATTATTAATAGATAGTAAAGATGAATTTAATGAAATTACAAAGAATATAGATATTGCTTATGAGTTAGGGTATGAAGAGGAAGATCTTTTAGAAGAAATTGAAAAAGAGGAAGAAAGAGAGATAATAGAAAGCATAGAAGAGGAAACAGAGATGTGTTTCTATGGATATAAAAGAGAGGATAGAGCAACTCTTTGTGGGATTCACTCTCTTTGTTTCAATAAAAATATGGATTATAAAGAGGTATGTCACTATAAACCTTTAGTGTGTTTACTTTGGCCTCTTGAAATATTATCAGAAGATGATAATTCAAAACTGTATATAACTTTACCAGACGATTTTACAAATAGTTTTACTATAGAAAATTATTATGAAATTCCATGTATCAACAAAGAGTATTCACAATCTATGATATTTAGAAAAAGAAATATGAAAGGTTTTTCAGAGGAAGATTATAAACCTTTTATAGAGCAGTATAAAGAAACTTTAATTAATACTTTAGGAGATGAATTTTATCAAAGTGTTAAAAATAAATTAGAAAAAAATAATTATCTGTAAAAAATAAAAAATGGAGCCATCTCATTTTTAACAGTTTGTGTAAAAGTGCTGAAAAGAAATTTTCTTCTCAGCATTTTTTTATTTAAATAAACATTTTTTTATATTATATGAAAATAGCTTCTATTTTTTTATTTAAAATAAAAAGAGACAAGTAAGTTAATAATAAAAAATTATCAATTTGCAACAACCATTTTTTATAATTAATATATTATTTTATTATAAATATTTTTAGAGAATAAAATTTAATTTAAATGGTATTAATTATTTATATAAAACAAAAAATTAATTCTATAAAATTATTAAAGATTGAATAATATATAAAACAAATAGAAAATATATTTTTAAAAGCAACAAAGTTTCTGGTAAAAGTCATTGAAAAATAAAGAAAAAATTTAAAAATTAAAAAAATTAAAAAAGAATTGTTGACAAAAAATAATATGTGGGGTATAATAAATCTTGTCCGTGAGAAACGGAACGAAGGACATTAACAACAGAAT
>NZ_JARHZE010000031.1 GCF_029258315.1 Fusobacterium sp.
TAACTTCTTAAGTGGTTTATTCTAACTTCTGTTTTTTCTTTGTCAGTTGCTGGGAATTTTCCACTATAAATTGCTTTTTCAAATGCTCCATACATTGGGTTAGGGAATAATATAAATTTATCTCCAAACTCTTTTTGTAACTCGTCAACTCTGTTATTTCTTTCATCTATTGAACTAGAAGAGAATACATCAAAGTCTGATAAGTTATCTCCGAAAAGCATTATTAAATCTGTATGTTTTTTTACATATTCACGACGATTTACTTTTCCACTCTTATCATCTTTAGTTTTTAATAAAACATTATCTTTTGATTGTACAGGAATTCCCTCTGCTTTTAAGTTTTCAATAGTAGCCTCTAATTGAGTATCATCTCTATCAGATATATAGAAAATTTTTACTCCATTTTTATCAGCAAATTGTAAAAATTCTTTTGCTCCAGGAACTGCTTTAGCTGATTTCATATTTACCCAATCATTCCAAGTTTTAGAAGAAAAACTTTCTCCTCTTAAAATATTTTCTGCTTGGTAAGGGCTGTTGTCAATTACAGTTTCATCTAAGTCTAAAACTATTGAGTATGGTTTTTTATGTGGAGTTTTTAAATAAGTTTTTAATCTTTCAGTAGCAACATTGTATCCTTGAATATATAAAGCTCTAGCCTCTCCAGAAGTTTGGTACCAGTTAGTAGCCATTAAATTTTCTCTAGCAGATGCGTGATTATAAGTCATAGTAACTTTTTCATCTTTCCCTAAATTGCTACAACCTGTCATTGCAAATATTGCTGTTGCAACAGCTAATAAAGATAAAGCATTTTTTCTTTTCATATGTAACCTCCTGTATAATTTATATAACAAATTATACAATACCTGTCTAAAATTTTCAATTAGTTTTTTAATAATGTATAATTTTTTCTATATTAGTTCATTTTACAAGTGAAATTCAAAAATATTTGTTTGAAAATAAAAATAGCTCTCAATGAAAAATATCCATTAAAGAGCTATTTGTAATTTTTTTAATCTATTTTATTATTTAGAATATTTAGCATAGAAGTCTTTTAATAATTTATCTGTATCAAGATTATTTGCCTCTATATCTTTAAAGTATCTGTAAGTTCCAACTTTTAATTCAAGAGTTGCATCTTCATCAGAAACGATAATTCCTTTTTTATGCATTTGTAAAGCAGAAATTGTCCACATATGATTGATTCCCTCTTCAACTGCGTGACGTAAAGCTCTTGCTTTTGATGCTCCATTTACAAGAATTAAAACTTCTTTTGCATCCATTACAGTTCCAACTCCAACTGTTAATGAAGTTTTAGGAACTTTATTTAAATCTCCTCCGAAAAATCTAGAGTTTGCTATTATAGTATCTTTTGTTAATTCTTTACTTCTAGTTCTTGATGATAAAGAAGATCCTGGCTCATTGAAAGCAATGTGTCCATCTGGTCCAATTCCTCCAACAAATAAATCAATTCCTCCATAAGAAGCGATTTTTTCTTCATATCTTCTGCACTCTTCTTCCTCTTCTTTAGCACCTTTTACCATTCCATTTAACATATTTACATTTTCAGGTTTGATATTAACGTGATCAAATAAATTGTCGTGCATATATCTCCAATAACTTTGCTCATTATCTTTATCAAGTCCAACATATTCGTCCATATTAAATGTTACAACATTTTCAAAAGATAAAATTCCGTCTTTGTAGAATTGTACCAATCTTTTGTACATTCCGACTGGTGTTCCTCCAGTAGGTAATCCTAAAACAAATGGTTTTTCTGCTGTTGGTTTAGCCTCAAGTATTCTAGTTGCTACGTGAACTGCTGCCCAATCTCCGATATTTTTTTCTGTAATTATAAGTCTCATATCTATCCTCCTACTTTTTTGTATTGAAAATATATTATAATTTAAACTTGCTTGCTATTTCTATTGCATCACCTATATATTTTTCTGCAAGTTTTTTGTCACTTGATATAAGTGATACATAAATTATATCTATTATAGTTAATTGTGAAATTCTTGAATATAACGAAGTGGATCTAAAATTATTTTTTTCTACAACTGTTGTTATTTGAATATCAGCCAATTCTTTTATAGGATTGTTTGATGTCTGAGTAATTGCAATTATCTTTATATTTCTTTTTTTAGACTCTTCAACTAGATAATATATATCAGATGTTCTACCACTTTGTGATATAACAAAAAGTATATCTTCCTCTGTTAAAGTTGGTATAATTGTTAATAGAGTATGAAAATCATTTTGAAAAATAACATTTATTCCAAGCTCTAATAACTTATATTCTAAATCTCTTGCTATAATACCAGAATACCCAGCCCCAACTATTACAATTTTTCTAGCTTTTTTTATTGCCTTAACAGTTTTTTCTATAACTTTAACATCAACAGATGAATAAGTGTCCTCTATTATACGGGTATTTATTTTGACAACATTTTTTATATTTTCAAAAATTTCCCCATTCTCTGACATATCCTCATAAGTAAAACTTATTTTTTCTTTTGCCTCTCTTCTTCCTATCTCCTTACCAAAATCAACTTTTAATTCAGGAAATCCAGAATAACCTAATTTTTTAGCAAATCTAACAACAGAGGCTTGACTTGTTTCACATTGCTCTGCTATCTCATAGGTATTCATATACATAATTCTATCTATGTTTGCCATAATAAATTTATTTATCTTTTTTTCTTTTGAGGTAAACTTCCCTTGTAATGTATTAATTCTATCTATGACACTCATTTTATCGCCTCTTTATTTTAAAAAATTTTTTCCTTGATAAGAATTTGTTGCCTTTAATTTTTTTTCAATAGAATTTAAAATCCCTCTCTTATTTGTACTCCATAGAGGTGCAAAAAGCTCGTCTTTTTTAGCATCTCCTGTTAATCTGTGAATGACTATCTCAGGAGATAAAATATTTAAAAGTTCTATGATTGTATCCTCATACTCCTCTTTTTCATATATCTTAAATGGATTTTTTTCATAATATCTCAATAGATTACTATTTTTTAAGATATATAATAGATGTATCTTTATTCCCCAAGAGTGTACATCATTTATTAATTTAACTGTGTTGTACAAATCCTCTTTTTTTTCATTTGGTAACCCTATTATCATATGAGTTACAAATTTTATATTTTTTTCATTTAATTTTTTAGTTATATCTCTATAAACTTCTGTTTTATATCCTCTATTTATTATATTGGCTATATCATCATTGACAGTTTGAAGTCCTAACTCTATCCAAAGAAAATATTTTTTATTTATCTCATCTAAAAGTTCTATAATCTCATCACTAAGACAATCAGGTCTAGTTGCAATTGCTATCCCTATAACTCTTTCGTGAGAAAGTGCCTCATAATATATTTTTCTTAAATATTCTACATTTCCATATGTATTTGTAAAATTTTGAAAATATGCTATTACCTTTCCGTCTTTTACTTTACTTTTTATAAATTCAAGTTGTTCATCTATCTGCTCTGTTATAGTTTTTTTTCTGTTTCCAGCAAACTCTCCACTACCAACATCACTACAAAATAGACAACCTTTATTTGAGATTTTTCCATCTCTATTGGGACAAGTAAAACCACCATCAAGAGAAACTTTATAAATTTTTTCATTAAATTTCTCTTTTAAATATGTATTTAATTTATAAAATCTTTCATTATTCATTGGACTTTCCCTCTGCCTCAGCTTTAGCCTTTCTATAATTTTCAGACTCTATTTTTGAGAAAATACAACCACAATAATCCTGTCTATATAAATCATATTCCCTAGAAATTTTTATACTTTCTTGGTATCTTCCTTTTTTCTTAAAATCTCCATATAGATAATTAACTGAATAGATTTGTGAAAGGTCTATACCAATCTCATTTATCCAAGTTGAATTTTTTAATGGACTGATTGAAAGAGCTGTTGTGAAAAAATCATATCCATTCTCTTTAGCAAACTTTGATGTTTCATCCATTCTAAGAGAATAACATTTTTTACATCTTTCCCCACCCTCGTGGCATTTTTCCAATCCTCTTACCTTTTCAAAAAAATCTTCTCTTGGATTATATCTTCCCTCTACTATATCAATATCAAGTCCTATATCCTCTATATATTTTTTCATTTCGTTTAATCTTAAATAATATTCATCACTTTCTGTGATATTGGGATTATAGAAAAATATAGTTATATTAAAATAATCTTTTAGAGTATTTATTACCATTGAACTACAAGGAGCACAACAAGTGTGTAATAAAAGTTTTGGTTTATTCTCTAAAGTTTTTATCTTTTCTATCTGTTCCCACATTAATAAATCATAATTTTTTTTATTCATTTTACTCCTCTCTTATAGTTAATATTTTAATACATTATTCAAAGTTTTACAAGATTTTTTTTTGCAAAAGTTTATTTTTTTTAAATTTTTAATTCAAAATTCATACTCTCTGTTTTTAAAAATTTCTTTTATATGATATAATAAGAAAAAAATTATATTATAGTTTATAAAAGGGGAGAAAATGGAAATAATTTTTGTAGCAGGTATAAACGGAGTGGGAAAAGGACAATTTTTTAGAAGATTAAAAGATGATATTCCTTTTTATAGCTCAACTGAATTAATAAATAAATATAGAGAGAATAATGGTGTAAATGAAGATAATGCTCTTATAACCTCGCTTTCTAAGTTAAAAGAAGATAAAATTTATCTATCAGGACATTTTTGTTTTATAGGCGGTGAGTATAATATAGTTAGGACACCAATAGAAAGATTTAAAAGTTTAAATATAAAAAAGATTATTATTTTATATACTGAATATGAAATAATAGCAATGCGTCTAATTCATAGAAGTGATAGATTTTATACAAGTGAATTGATTAAGGAGTTCCAAAGAAAAGAAATGGAATATGGAATAGAGGTTGCTAATCTTTTAAATATTGAGTATGAAATAGTAAGGATATAAAATTCTATATATAATAATGTAGGATTTTGATTTAAAGCTAAGTAATGAAAATATTATTTAGCTTTTTTATTTTAAGAATTATATTAAAGAATTTATCTTAAATTATTAATTATTAAAAATATAAAATCTCTATATTTTATATTATATTTTTATTAATCTTTATATAAAATATTAAATTTTACTTTTTTTATATTTTAAAATATAGTATAATATAAAAATAAATATAATATAGGAGGTTTTTTAA
>NZ_JARHZE010000034.1 GCF_029258315.1 Fusobacterium sp.
TGGAAAGCTCCTAATTTAAAGTTATTTAATTCAATAACTGATTCAACACCTTTATCACTTTGGTTAGTATACTCTCCTGATAAATAGTTTTTACTTAACATTAATTTATCTTGAACATCTAAAAGCCCTTGACCTCTTTCTAATATCTGAGCATTTAAGTTAGTATATTCTTTTGATGATATATCATATCTTCTCATTGACATTCCACCACTTTCTTCAAAAAGAATATATAAATTATCCAAATCTTGTGTCATTGATGTATAACCATCAACCTTTCCTTCCATAATTTGAATAGTCTTTCCTGTGTTTGTTGTTATAAATAATCCATTTCTTCTAGCTGGTTTATCTTTAGTATAACTCACTAAATAAACTTGATCATTTAATGCTAATGAGTTGCTTTCGCATTGTGCTATATCGTCTGGTATAAAGTTTTCTTCTACTCTTTCCCAAGTTTTTCCAAAATCACTAGTCGCATAAACAACTCTTTTCTTTGTCTCTCTACCTGTTTCTGGTTTCATAGCCAAGTAAATTTTTCCATTGTGATGAAAAATGTTAGACTCAGATGATATATCAGGTTTTCCTTCTGCTCCAACAGGATAATTTTCAGGTCTTAAAACAGCTGTTTCCCATGTATTTCCACCATCTTTACTATACATAAAACCTGATGTACAGGTAGTACTGCTATCATCTTTATGATGCCAAGCTTGAATAGGCATATATATAACTCCATTATATGTCATTCCACTTCCTGGACCTTGTAAAATATACTTATATCCTTCTGGAACTAAATCTTTCATACTTTGACCTTTATCCCAAGTAACTCCACCATCTTTTGAAGTATACATATAGAAATCAAAATTTCCATTTTTATCTCCAATCCACTTATCATTTCTATATCCAAATAAAAAAGTTTTTCCTGTATTAGGATCATGAACTATAGCTGGATCTGAAATCCCTTTATTCCCTTCTGTTCCTAAGTCAGAACCAACCCAATTATCTTTTTCTTGATAATCAATCCATGTATTTCCACCATCATGAGACACTTTTATTCCAAAATCTATTTGTTGTCCCTGTCCCATATCTCCCCAGTGATTATGTCTATGATCTCCTACTGCAATTAAAGTTCCTTGCGATGTGGATGTTATTGCTGGTATTCTATAATAGTTTCCATTGTTAGGTTTATCTTTTTCAAAAATAGCCATTTTTTCATTCCAACCATCTCCAGCCATAGCTCCTGTTGCTAATGCACAAAATAATGTAAGTAATGTAAGTTTTTTCATAAATCCTCCTAGAAATATTTAGTATAAAATTTTACAAGTTTTTAGATGATTAATGCTTAATTTATGATGAAATAAAATTACCTTTTATTTCCGACATATTTTTTGTACTCGAGAACAAAATAATCTTAACATATTTTTTTTATTTATGCAATATTTTTTTAAAAAAAGTTTTAAAATTAAAATTATTGAAATATTTACGGTCATTAAAATTTAATAGATAAGGAAGAACTAGAGAAATTATAGCTAAAAATAAAATGTCTTTTTTTATAATTTTCTTTTAATAAATTTATATATTACTAGACAGAAAAGTTTTACCGTGATAAAATATCCTGTGATAAAAATAAATTTAAGGAGTATATAATGAAGATAGATAGAGAAAAAACTCTTGCTCTTTTAAAAGAAAATTTTCAAGAAAAGAAAGTTACAAAATGTATCTTTTCTAATATGAAGGGGGATTATGAATATACAAAAATTATAATCAAGCCTCTTATGATAAAAAACAATTTTCTATACCAATTTGAGCAATTTAAAAATAATAAAGCATATCATATAAATATCACTGTTGAGGAGGCTATTGAAAAACTAGCTGATATAGTTGATAATTTTTATCAATATGTATTATTTACCACTGAATATGATATACAGATAATCAAAGGAAAAAAAGATTTTAATATGAAATCAGCTTGTAACGCTAAAGAGATTTGTTCTTTAGAACACAATAAAGTAAAAAAATATATATTGGAAGATGGTAAACCAGTTCCTTTTCTTATTAAACTTGGAATAATGGGAGAAGATGGAAAAGTCTTTAAAAAAAGCTATGATAAATTTAGACAAATAAATAAATATTTAGAATTTATAGATGATACTATAAAAGAATTAAAAAATAAAAAATATATAGATACTCATATTAAAGCAGTGGATTTTGGTTGTGGAAAATCTTATCTTACTTTTGCTTTACACTATTATCTAAAAAATATACAAAATATGACGTTTGAAGTTATTGGTCTGGATTTAAAAGAAGATGTAATAGCCCACTGTAATCAAATAGCTAAGGAATTAAATCTTGAAAATATAGAATTTTTAACTGGAAATATAAAAGATTTTAATAAATTAAAAAATGTTGATATGATATTCTCTCTTCATGCTTGTAATAATGCCACTGATTATTCACTATTGAAAGGTATGGAGTTGGATGCTAAAGCAATTCTTGCTGTTCCTTGTTGTCAGCATGAATTTAATGAAAAAATGTCAAAAAATAAAAAAAGTGAATTTTTCAGCTTTGAAAATCCAATAGGAAAGCATGGGATACTTTTAGAAAAGTTTGCCTCAATAGCAACAGATGCTTTTAGAGCACAAGCTCTTGAACTTTGTGGATATAAAACTCAAGTTATGGAATTTATAGATATGGAGCATACTCCTAAAAATATTCTAATAAGAGGAATAAAAGACAAAGTTAATCAAGCTAATTTAGAAAAAAAATTAAAAGAATATGAAGTTTATAAAAGTTTCTTAGGAATTAATCCAATATTAGATGAACTTTTAAAACCATATTTTAAAATTTAGGGAGATATAATGGAAATAATAAAAGAAATTATTGTGGTAGAGGGAAGAGATGATATCACAGCAGTTAAAAGAGCAGTCAATGCTGAAGTTATAGCAGTTCATGGATTTTCTGTTAAAAAAAATCTAGAAAGAATTGAAAAGGCCTATCAAAATAGAGGGATTATTATCTTAACTGATCCAGATTTTGCTGGACTTCAAATAAGAAGAATTATAAAAGAGCGTTTCCCAGAAGCAAAACAAGCTTATATAAATAGATGGGAAGGAAAAAAAGATGGGGATATCGGTGTTGAAAATGCCTCTCCTGAAGCTATTCTAAAAGCTTTAGAGCTTGCAAAATGTGAAATGGTAACAAAAGAAGAAAACTTTTTTATAAATGATCTTATGGATCAGCATTTAGTAGGTCATCCTAATTCTAAATTTTTAAGAGAAAAATTAGGAGAGAAGTTAGGCATAGGATATTCTAACGGAAAACAACTCCTTTCAAAACTTAATAACTATGGGATAAGTAGAGAAGAGTTCTTTAAAGCTATGGAAGAAATTTTTGAGGAAAATAAATAATTTTGTTGACAAA
The DNA here is from genome assembly GCF_029258315.1 of Fusobacterium sp. Lineage (GTDB taxonomy): Bacteria > Fusobacteriota > Fusobacteriia > Fusobacteriales > Fusobacteriaceae > Fusobacterium_B. The sequence continues at coordinate 3,415 of NZ_JARHZE010000034.1, forward strand.
CAAAAAAAATTATGATATTATTCTGTCAATAAAATTTTTGGAGGTGTAAAAATGTTAAGGACAATAAGATTTAGGAAATATTTACAATTAAATATTTTTAGAATTTTAATGTGCCTAAATCTTTTTATATCTTTTGAAAAAGGGGAGAAGTGTATTTTATTTTAATATGATTTACCTTATCCTATAGTTTTTTTATATAGCAAAGTATAAACAGATTCACATTAAAATGTGAGTCTGTTTTTTATTTTTTGAAAATTTTGAAAGGGGGAGTTGGAAGATATAATCTTCCACAAATAATTATGAAAAAGAGTTTTAAATTTTTATTAACTGCATTTACAATTTTAGCAATTGTTGGATGTAATGGAAAGCAAGATACAAATAAAATCTACAAAGTAGGTACAACAGCTGAATACCCACCATTTGAATATTTAGATAATGGAAAAATAGTAGGTTATGATGTTGATGTAATTGAAGAAATTTCTAAAAAAACCGGTATTAAATATGAATGGCAGGATATGAATTTTGATGGACTTATCGCAGCTCTACAAACAAAAAAAATTGATATTGTAATAGCAGGTATCAGTTCAACACCAGAAAGAGAAAAAGTAGTTAATTTTTCTATTCCATATCATGAAGCAAAAACAGCTTTTCTAATGAACAAAGATAATCCAATGACTATGGACAATTTAGAAGGGAAAAAATTTGGTGTAGATTTAGGAACAACTAATGAAACCACTGCAAGAAGTATAAAAGGAGCTAATGTTGTAGCTTTTTCATCAACTGGTGGAACTTTAATAGCCTTAAAAAATAAAAAAGTAGATTGTTTAATCATTGATGAGACTGTTGCAGAGGAATATATAAAAAATAATCCTGAATTAGCTGTTTTTGGATATGGTCCAGGTGAAGGAAAATCAATAGCATTTAATAAAGATGATGAAAAATTAAGAGATGATTTTGATAAAGCTCTAGAAGAATTAGAAAAAGATGGAACATTAAAAAAATTACAAGAAAAATATAAAATATAAATAAAAAATGAGGAGAAGTGATAAATATGTTTAAAAATATAATAGTTAGAAAGCCTAGCAAATCTATATCTGAAGGAATAACATCAGCACCACAATTAGGAAAACCAAATTATGAAAATGCCTTAATTCAACATAATAATTATATTGAAACTTTAAAAAAATGTGGAGTAACTGTTGAAGTTTTAGATGAGTTGGCTGATTTTCCTGATTCTTGTTTTGTAGAGGATGTGGCAGTGGTTACTGCTAAATGTGCAATAGTTACAAATCCTGGAGCAAGTTCTAGAAACAAAGAAACACTATATATAGTTGATACTTTAAAAAAATATTTTGACGAAAATGATATTCATTATATTAAATTTCCAGGGACTCTTGATGGTGGAGATGTTATGATGGTTGGTAATCATTTTTATGTTGGACAATCAGCTAGAACTAATTCAGAAGGGATAAAACAATTTATAGAAATTTTAAATAAATATGGTTTTAGTGGAAGTGAAGTTACTTTAGAAGAAGTTTTACATTTAAAAACAGGGGTTAATTATATAGAAAATAATACCCTTTTGGTATCTGGTGAATTTATAAATAAAGAAGATTTTAAAGATTTTAAAAAAATTATAGTTCCTGAAGATGAAGCATATGCTTCTAATTGTATTTGGGTAAATAATTATGTAATTGTTCCTAGTGGATATCCAAAAGTAAAAAAATTAATAGAAGATGCTGGTTATAAAGTTATATGTACAGATACTTCTGAGTTTAGAAAAATAGATGGTGGATTAAGTTGTCTTTCATTAAGATTTTAACTCTAGTTTAAAAGTTTTAATTTTATAATCATTATAATTTTATAAAAAATATAAATTATTTCTTAACTTTTTTAAAAAAAAAGTGTATACTATATTTAGAAAATATTAAAAATAATATTTTTTAAATATAGTCAAGGAGGGATAATTATGAAGGTAATCATTGTTGGTGGTGTTGCTGCTGGAATGTCTGCAGCTGCAAAATTTCGTAGACTAGATAAGGACTCTACTATTTTAATTTATGAAAAATCTGATATTATTTCTTGGGGAGCTTGTGGTCTTCCATACTATGTTGGAAACTTTTTTGAAAATTCTGATATGATGAAAGCTCGTACTATTGAAGATATGAAAAAAGTAAATATAGATGTTAAAATAAATCATGAAGTAATAAAAGTTGATCCTAATAAAAAAACTATTCAAGTTAAAAATTGGGAAACTGGTGAGATTTTTGAAGATAATTATGATAAATTAATGATATCAACAGGAGCTCACTCAATACTTCCACCTATAAAAAATATTGATGCAAAAGGAGTATTTACTTTAAAAGAATTTTCCGATGGATTAAATCTAAAAAAAGAGATGGATAAAGAAGAAAATCAAAATATAATAATAGTTGGAGCTGGATATATAGGGCTTGAACTTTTAGAAGCTTGTGTTAATCTTAAAAAGAAAAATATAAAGGTTATTCAACTTGGTGACAGAGTTTTAGCTGAAAGTTTTGATAAAGAAATAACTGATATTATGGAAGAGGAAATAAGAAGTCATGAAGGGGTAGAATTATTACTTCAAGAGATGGTTCTAGAGATAATAGAAAAAGATGGAAAAGTTATTGGTATTAAAACTGATAAAAATGAGTATAGAGCTGATTTAGTTGTAATTGCTACAGGAGTAAGACCAAACACAGAATTTTTAAAAGATAGTGGAATAAATATGTTAAAAAACGGAGCTTTAATCATAGATAAATATGGAAGAACAAATATAGAAGATATCTATTCTGGTGGAGATTGTGCTAGTGTTTATCATATGATAAGTAATGAAGATGTATACATTCCTCTTGGCACTACTGCTAATAAAATAGGAAGAATTATTGGAGAAAATTTAGCTGGATTAAATAGTGAGTTTTGTGGAACATTGGGATCAGCAGCTATAAAAGTTTTGGATCTTGAAGCTGGTAGAACAGGTATAAGTGAAAAAGAAGCAATAGCTAAGGGACTAAATTATAAAACTTTATTTATGAAAGATAAAAATCATGCTGGTTATTATCCTGGTGAAGAAGATATTTATATAAAATTAATTTATGATGTTGATACTAGATTAATTTTAGGAGGACAAATAATTGGAAAAAGTGGAGCAGTTTTAAGAGTAGATGTAATATCAACAGCTCTTTATTCTAAATTAAAGGTAGATGACCTTAGAAAAATAGATTTTTGTTATGCTCCTCCATTTTCAAATGCTTGGGATGCTTTAAATGTAGCAGGTAATTTAGCAAAATAAATTTAATTTTTTATAATAATAGCTACTAGATATTTTCTAGTAGCTATTTTCATTTTTTAATAAAATATTTTGACAAATTTAAAAAAATATGTTAGTATTAATTTTGTCAAAAGAATAATAAAATAACAGACAGTTCATTTGTACCATCCTGTCTATAAACAAAACTAGGGCTTTTTTTTATTACAATTTTTTGGAATAGACTCAAAAAGTACTAGGGTATTTTTTGAGTTTTTTTATTTTAGGAGGAAAAATTTAATGTATACTTTAATTACCGAAGCTAGCTTTGATAGTGCACATTTTTTATCTGGATACAATGGAAAATGTAGAAATATTCATGGGCATCGTTGGACAATAAAATTAGAAATTTTTGATAATTTTTTACAAGAAAGTGGACATTTAAGAGGAATGATATTGGATTTTGGAGATATAAAAAAAGATTTAAAAGATTTAGCTGATTATCTAGATCACTCTCTTATTATTGAAAGAGGTACAATGAGAGATTTAACTCTTAATGCACTAAAAGAAGATGGCTTTAGAATCATAGAGATTGATTTTAGACCTACTGCTGAAAATTTTTCTAAATATGTCTATGACTATTTTAAAAATAAAGGATTAAAAGTTAAAAAAATAAGTGTTTATGAAACACCGAATAATTGTGCAACATATAGTGAGGAGTAATAATATGGAAAAATATAAAGTTGTTGAAATTTTTGAAAGTATAAATGGAGAAGGTAGAAAAGCTGGACAATTGGCTATATTCGTAAGATTTCAAAAATGTAATTTAAATTGCAGTTACTGTGATACTCGTTGGGCTAATTCAGAGGATTCTCCTTATATTTCTATGAGTGCAGATGAAATATATAAAAGAATTTTAGAAAGTGGTATAACAAACGTAACTTTAACTGGTGGGGAGCCATTACTACAAAATAATATAGTTGAACTTTTAGAAAAATTAGCTGAAAATCAAGATTTAAAAGTTGAAATAGAAACTAATGGAAGTGTTAATCTTGAAAAATTTAGTAAACTAACAAATCCTCCATCTTTTACTATGGACTATAAACTTCCAAGTAGTTTAATGGAAGAGAGAATGGATTTAGAAAATTTTAAATATCTTACTGAAAAAGATACTGTTAAATTTGTATCTGGAAGTATGGAAGACTTAGAAAAAGCAAGATATATAATTGAAAAATACTCTTTAATTGGAAAATGTGGGGTATATATAAGCCCTGTTTTTGATAAGATTGAATTATCTGAAATTGTAGAATTTATGAAAAAATATAAATTAAATGGCGTAAATTTTCAACTTCAAATTCATAAAGTAATATGGGATCCAGAAAGTAAAGGTGTGTAATGATAGATAAAGTTGCAATAGAAAAACATATTCGTGGACTTTTAATAGCCCTTGGAGATAATCCAGATAGAGAGGGACTTATTGATACTCCTAAAAGAGTTGCTAATATGTACGAAGAAATTTTTGAAGGAATGAACTATACAAATGATGAGATAGCAAACCTTTTTAATAAAAGTTTTGAAATAAATAATAATTTAAATAGTGATGATATTGTAGTTATAAGAGACATTGAAATTTTTAGTTGTTGTGAACATCACCTAGCTCTTATGTATGACATGGTGGTTACAATAGCGTATATACCTAAAAATAGGGTTATCGGACTTAGTAAAATAGCTAGAATTTGTGATATGGTTGGAAAAAGATTACAACTTCAAGAAAAAATAGGAAGAGATATAGCTGAGATTATGAGTAAAATCATAGAATCAGAAGATATAGCTGTATTGATAAAAGGAAAACATAGTTGTATGACTGCTCGTGGTATTTCTAAAACTAACAGTTTTACAGAAACTTCTCTTTTTATGGGGAAATTTAAAGATAATTATAATCTACAAAATAGAATATATAATAAAATTTAAGGTGATAAAAAATGAAGATATTAGTTTTATTAAGTGGTGGAGTTGATAGTTCTACTTGCTTAGCTTTAGCTGTAAATAAATATGGAAATGAAAATGTAGTTGCTCTTTCAAGTTATTATGGACAAAAACATACAAAGGAACTTGAATCTGCTAGAAAAATAGCAAATTATTATAAGGTTGAACTTATTGAAATGAATTTAGCAAAAATTTTTGCATATAGTGATTGTTCCTTACTTTCTCATTCTGACAAAGATATTCCTCAAGGAACTTATGATGAACAATTAAAAAATAGTGATAGTGAAGTTATTTCTACCTATGTTCCTTTTAGAAATGGGTTATTTCTATCAACTGCTGCTAGTATAGCTCTTTCTAAAAATTGTGATATCATTTATTATGGAGCACACAGTGATGATGTTGCTGGAAATGCTTATCCAGATTGTAGTTTTGAATTTAATGAATCCATGAATTTGGCTATATGGCTAGGTAGTGGTAAAAAAGTAAAAATAGAGGCTCCCTTTGTAGGACTTCATAAGAGTGATATTGTAAAAAAAGGACTTGAATTAAATCTTCCTTATGAATTAACTTGGAGCTGTTATGAAGGGGAAGAATACTCTTGTGGAAAATGTGCTACTTGTATTGATAGAGAAAAAGCATTTTTAATAAATAATTCTGTAGATCCTTTAGTAAAAATAAGAGAAGCCAAATAAAATTTAAATAAAAAATATAAAAAAGGAGGTTGTATAAGTAAATATTTTATATATTTACTATACAAGAATAATATGAGAGATTTAAGCGATTTAACACTATTAGGAAACCAAAAAGTAAAATATCCAGATAATTATGCACCAGAAATTTTAGAAACTTTTGATAATAAACATCCAGATAACGATTATTTTGTAAAATTTAATTGTCCTGAGTTTACAAGCCTTTGCCCTATCACAGGACAGCCAGATTTTGCAAATATAATTATATCTTATGTACCAAATATTAAAATGGTAGAAAGTAAATCATTAAAACTTTATCTTTTTAGTTTCCGTAATCACGGAGATTTTCATGAAGATTGTGTAAATATTATAATGAAAGATCTTATTAAATTAATGGATCCTAAATATATAGAAGTTTGGGGAAAATTTACTCCAAGAGGTGGAATTTCTATAGATCCATATTGTAATTATGGAAAAAAAGGAACTAAATGGGAAGAGATTGCAAATCATAGATTAGCAAATCACGATATGTACCCTGAAAAAGTTGATAATAGATAGAATCTTATTATAATTTTTCTATTTTGAATTTTATAATTTTTCTTTTTTACGATAATATGATATAATATTTAAAATAAGAAAATTTATATAAATATAGGAGGATATAATATATGAAGAATTGCATTTTAATTGGAGTAGCTGGTGGTAGTGGTAGTGGAAAAACAACTGTTGCCAATAATCTTGTAAAAGCTTTTAAAGCTGAAGATGCCACTCTAGTTGAACAAGATGCTTATTATAAAGAACTAACTAATATGACTCTTGAAGAAAAAGCTAAAGTAAATTTTGACCATCCAGATTCTATTGAATTTGAACTTTTAAGAAAACATATTTTAGCATTAAAAAATGGTGAATCTATTGACAGACCTATCTATGATTTTACTACTCATTCAAGAAAAGAGGGAAGTGTAAAAATTAATCCATCTAAAATTATTATTGTTGAAGGAATATTAATTTTTGCTGTCCCTGAAATAAGAGAACTTCTTGATGTTAAAATATTTGTAGATACAGACGCTGATGAGATGATACTAAGAAGAATAGAGAGAGATATGAATGAAAGAGGTAGAAGTTTTGAATCTGTAAAAAATCAATATCTTACTACTGTAAAACCTATGTACTTAGAATTCTGTGAGCCTAGTAAACGTTATGCTGATGTAATTATCCCTAGAGGTGGAAAAAATAAAGTTGCCATTGATATGGTAGTTAGTAATTTAAAAGGTTATTTAGAAAAAAATAAATAGTAAAATAAAAGAGAGCATAAAAATTTTGTACTGCTCTCTTTTTTAATTTCTAATATATTTTTTATAAAAAATTTTTTTATACTATCTTCTTTTTAATCAAATAGATCTCTTTGTACATTGAAAAGAGTGAAATCTCTATCTAATTTTTGTAATTGTCTATAATAATCATCTGTAATTTTTTTATATTTACTTTTTATTTCCTCTTTTTCTTTTTTAGTTTTAGCTTTTTCTAATTTTTTCACTGCTTCCCCATATACTGCTTCTCTTTTGTTTAATATTTCTTTATATTCTTTTCTTTTTGGAATATCTGATAAATTTCTGTGTACATCAAAAGGTAAACATACCGTATCTATTGCTATAGAGCCTATATAATCCACAGCAAGTATTGGAATCCCTATAATTGAATGAGTTAAAACAGATTTATACATTTTAATAGTTTCAGAATCTTGAACAGTTAATGTTGGAAAATATGGCATCTCTTCATATCTTCCAGGAGACTTTGTACTAGAATACTCACCTCTTTTATTAAGTGAGATACATCCTACCAATAATAATGATATTAAAGCTATACTTATTTTTTTCATAAATTTCTCCTTTTATATTTTATAATATTAAAGATTTATACTTGGTTTATGTGTTTCTGT
>NZ_JARHZE010000075.1 GCF_029258315.1 Fusobacterium sp.
AAAAGGTTATTAACTTCAAAATTATTCTCATCAAGAGTTTTTAATTTTAAAGAGATATTATTAGCATAATCTAAAACTTCAGAGATAGAGCTACCATATTTGTTTTTAAGTTTTTCAATAAGATTTAGTCTTGATATAACTTCATCAAGACGATTTTCATCTATCTCAATATCACTTTCAATCTCTTCAATGGTAGAGGCACAATCTTCTAAATCATAATATATTCTTTCAAGTTGTTCATATATATCTTCAAACTCTTTTCCACAATCCACAATAGACTCTATATTTTTCTTACAAGAATAAATGATATTTAAAGCATTTACCTCATCATTTTTTAGATAAAAACCAGACATTGAAAGTTTTTCTTTAATTTTTCCAGCATTGAAAAGTTTTTTGTATTCACTTTCAAGATCAATATCTTCACCATCTTTAAGATTTGCTCTTTCAATCTCATCAAGTTGAAATTCATAAAACTCTTTTTTATCAGCCGTTTCTTTTTTTTCTTTTTCAATCTCTTTAATTCTAATATCAATTTCATTAAATTTTTCAAGAGATTCCTCTAAATTTTTTCTTACTTCTTTAGCCTCATCATCAATAAACTTATCCAAAAGTTTTATATGATTTTCTTTGTTTAATAACATTTGATGAGAGTGCTGTCCCACTATGTCCACAAGAGTTTTCATAACCTCTTTAAGTTTGCTTCTAGGAACTCTAGCACCATTGACAAAAGATTTTTCTTTACCGTTACTGTCTAGGGTTCTTCTTATTATAACCTCATTGTCCTCTGTATCAATATCAAGCTTTTCAAGTTCTTGTTTTTGTTCTTGATTGATTTCAAAAACCCCTTGAGCCACTAAAAGATTTTTTCCACTACGAAGTAGATCAACAGAGGCTTTTTCCCCTAAAAGAAGATTTATACCATTTAATATAATAGATTTACCAGCTCCAGTTTCACCAGTAAGAGTGATTAAACCGTCACCGAATTCCAAATTAAGTTTTTCTATAATGGCTAAATTTTCAATTAATAATTCTCTTAGCATAAATTATCTCCCCATTTTAATTTTTCCTTTAGGACAGAATAATAGTTTCTACCTTTAGGTAAAATTAAGTTAAGTTTTTTATCAGAATAACTAATAGTAATTTTGTCATTAACAGTTAATTTTTTTACAAAATCCCCATCTATCATTAAAAAATTATTTATATCATTGTGGTTTACTTTAGCATAAAGAACTTCTTGGGCTGACAAGATAATAGGTCTAGTAGACAGATTATGTGGAGATATTGGAGTGATTATGATAGCATCAAGATGATATGAAACTATCGGTCCACCAGCAGAAAGTGAATAAGCAGTAGATCCAGTAGGAGTGGCAATTATTACTCCATCTCCAGTATAGGTATTTATTTTTCCACTGTCAGCAAAAATATCCACAGATATAAGCCTTTTATCTAAACGGCCATTTGAAATTACAATTTCATTAAGAACATTGTAAGAAGTATCATTTATAGTTATTTCTAAAAGTCCTCTACTATAAACTTTATAATCTTTATCTAAGTAACTTTGACATATATCGCGAGCTTCAAGCTCTTTTATTTCAGTTAGAAACCCCAAACTTCCAGCATTTATAGCTATTACTGGAAGATTAGGTTTTTTTATAATCTCTTTAGAAGCTCTGAGTAAAGTTCCATCTCCACCTATAACAATAGCAAAAGTAGCCTTGTCTATTTCATTTTTAGATAGGAGAGGAACATTTTTTTCTTTTAAAAAATTTTTTAAGTCTGTATATATTTCCACAGCCTTAGCTTTAGTTTTATTACAAAAAATAATACATCTTTCTTCCATATTTCTCTCCAAATAATAATTATAGTACATTGATAGGATTGATAGATTTTAGATTAAGTCTAACTTCATAATATAAAACAGGTTTACCATCCATAGAAAGTCCAAGAACCCCAATACTTTGTCCTTGAGCTACCTTTTCTCCAACAGTTACTTTAGAAGAAATAAGGTTACCATAAACACCAATAGTATTATATCCATAATCAACCATAACTACTTTACCAAGTCCTTGAATTTTTCCTACATATATAACTTTTCCTTTATGGGTACTCTTTACAGGTGCTCCAATTCTATCTTCAATTTCTACACCATTACTTGCAACATTTTGTGTTTTTCTTTCTCCAAATTTAACAACAACTTTACCATTATCAAGAGGTTTAACTCCTTTACCGAGTCCTTTTATAGCTACAGAGTAATCAACTTTTTTACCAGAAGAAGTTGGCTTAGACTTAGAAGCTGTATAGATAATTTTTTCAATCTCTTTTTGAATACGTTTTTTCTCTTTTTCTAGAGAACTTAGAGTAGATATATGTTTACTTTTTTCAGAATTTAATTTAGCAATTAAAGCATTTTTTTCCTTTTCTTTATTTGCTGTATCTAAAATATTTTTACTTAATTGATTTTTTAAAGAACTAAGTTTTAGTTTTTCTTTTTCAATATTAGAGCTAACAACAGATATATCATTTTTTACTTTTTTAATATGATCCATTTTTTTTAAATCATCAAGTAGAATCTTACCAAATTCTCTTTTTAACATAGCATCTTCTTCAAAAGAAAGATTATTATTTTTTCTTCTACTCCAAGCTATTATTTTAGCCTGAAAACTAGCTTTTTTTCTTCCAAGTTCCTTTTTACTAAAATCAAAGTTAATATGACTGTAATCAATTTTTTTTGTAGTTATCTCAATATCTTCTTCGATATTTTTTTTATCTTCATTTAATTTTATAATATCTTTTCTAATATCTTCTATTTGTTCTTCTAAAGATTTTTTTTGAGTATCAATTTTTTTTATGGCTAATTTTTTAGAATTGATTTCCATATCAATTTTTTTTAATTTATTAGTCATATTTGCTTTAGTATCTGCGTAACCAATAGAACTAATAAGACAAATAAAAAGAGATATACATAGCTTTCTCATTATTCGTTCTCCCATCTCTCTTTTACTGGAAGTATCCAGATAATACCAATAAGCACAAAGTTAAGTAAAAGCTCTGTCATTAATACCTGTGATAGAGTAAGTACAGAAGAACAGATTTCACTAGATATTAGCCAACGTCTAATAAGGAAATATATGTTAAATGAAATTGCTTCTCCAGCTAAGATTGCAAAAGTAAAAGGAAGTAGATTTACAGTTTTAGCACGGAAAATAGTATTTTTTGTATAACCAAAATTTATTAAAGTACCAACATAATCAATCTTAAACTGCATAGATGCAATAGTGATTACTATAAATCCTATAAATGATGTACTTATAGTAAGAATAATAGATAACATATCAAAGAATTTAATCTTTCTATTAATATTATCAGAATAAGTAGTATCTAAAAAATATTCCTTTATTTCTTGAGTGGAATCCAAAATCTCTTGGATTTTTTCAAAATTGTTAAGATTTTTTACATATATTCTCAAAGAATCAGGTAGAGGATTTTCTTCATGAGGAAGAACAATACCTAAATCATTTTGAAGATTTTGAAAAGCTATAAAGCTATCAATATATGTAACTTTTTTTATTTCAGGGATATTAAGAAGTTTTATTTCTAAATCTTTTTTTTGTTCAAGTGACAAGTTATTTTGTAATTCAGCAGAAATAAAATCTGTATTTTTTAAAGTTTTTATTTGATTATTGGTATTTAATATACCAGAAATAAAAAAATTAAAAACAATTGTAGCGAAAATAATGCTTAAAAAAGATTTAACCATCTCAAGTGAAATAAATAATTTAGAATTGTTTTGCATATATTACCATCCTATCAAAATTAATTAAATAATAATATAGAGGCAAAATATAAATATCTTGCCTCTATAATAAAATTATAAATTCTCTTTTATTACAGAAATAAGTTTTGCAGCAGTTAGCTCATATTTCTCTAAAAGTTCGTTACCAGTACCACTTTGTCCAAATTTATCATAGATACCAACTTTTTTAACTTTAGTTGGATGTACTTCTGATAAGAATTCAGAAACAGCAGAACCAAGTCCACCGATTACAGAATGCTCTTCAGCAGTAACTATAAACTTAGTTTCTTGAGCAGCTTTTAATATAGTTTCTCCATCAAGAGGTTTTATTGTTCCAACGTTTATAACTCTAACAGAGATTCCTTCTTTTTCTAACTCTTCAGCAGCTTTTAAAGCTTCATAAGTCATAAGTCCAGTAGCTGCGATAGTAACATCTTTACCATCTTTTAAAGTGTTTGCAACACCGATTTGGAAATCATAAGTTTCTTCATCGAATAATACAGGAACTCCAAGTCTTCCCATTCTTATATAAACAGGTCCATCATACTCAGCAGCAGCAAAAACCATTTTCTTAGTTTCAGTTGCATCAGCTGGAGATAAAACAACCATTCCTGGAATAGATCTCATAAGAGCTATATCTTCAACAGATTGGTGAGATCCTCCATCTTCTCCAACAGATATTCCTGCGTGAGTAGGTGCAAGTTTTACATTTAATTTAGGGTAAGCAACTGTATTTCTAATTTGTTCAAAAGCACGTCCAGCTTCAAACATTGCAAAAGTAGATGCGAAAACAGTTTTACCACAAGTAGCTAATCCAGCAGCAGTTCCAACTAAGTCAGCCTCAGCTATTCCAACGTTTATATGTCTTTCAGGAAATACTTTTTTAAAAGAGCTTGTTTTAGTAGAACCAGAAAGGTCAGCATCTAAAACAACTACATTTTCATTTATTTTACCAAGTTCAGCTAAAGCTTCTCCATAAGCTTCTCTCGTCGCTTTTTTTATCATTATTAAATCCTCCAAAAATTTTAAAAATCTATTTTTAATTAGTCATTACAAGATAATTCTTCTAAAGCTTTTTCACATTGTTCAGCAGTAGGTGCAGTTCCGTGGAATCCACAAACGTTTTCCATGAAAGAAACTCCCTTACCTTTAATAGTTCTAGCTACTATTAAAGTAGGTTTACCTTTAACAGTTTTAGCTTCATCAAGAGCAGCTATTATTTGTTCAAAGTCATGACCATTGATTTCGATTACATGCCAACCGAAAGCTCTCCATTTGTCAGAAACTGGTTCTATATTCATAACCTTATCAACATTACCGTCTATTTGAAGATTATTACAGTCTATGAAAGCACAAACGTTGTCAAGTTTGTAGTGAGCTGAAGTCATAGCAGCTTCCCATACTTGACCTTCTTGAGTTTCTCCATCTCCCATAACAACATAAACTCTATAATCAATACCATAAATTTTAGAGTTTAAAGCCATACCATTAGCAACAGATAATCCTTGTCCTAAAGAACCAGTAGAAATTTCTACACCTGGAACTTTTTTCATATCTGGGTGTCCTTGTAATATAGACCCGTACTTTCTAAGTGTATGTAAGATAGATTTATCAAAGTATCCTCTTTCTGCTAAAGTTGCATAAAGAGCAGGAGCTGCATGTCCTTTAGATAAAACGAATCTATCTCTATTTTCCATTTTTGGATTTTTAGGATCGATATTCATTTCGTGGAAATATAATGTAGTTAAAATATCAGTAGCTGATAATGATCCTCCTGGATGTCCAGATTTAGCCTCAGTTATCATAGAAACAATGTTTTTTCTGATTTCATTAGCTTTTGTTGATAAAAGATTAATATCCTTCATTTAAAAATACCCCTTTCAATATTAATAATACAGTATATTATATTATTTTTTTACTTATTTTGTCAAATTGTTTAATTATATAAGAGCTGTTTTTAATTAATTCTTTTTGAAAAAAATCATACTTTAGGTTGCCTATAAGACAAAAAGCTACTAAAAATAAAATTAGTGGTCTAAAAAGTTTTTTTTCTTTTTTTATATCTCTTATTATTTTTATTATAGCAAACAATCCTAGAAGAATATATTCTTCGAAAATTTTTGTTGTATATAGAGATATAAACAAAGATATAATTATAAAACAAGCCAAAAAACTTTTTGAAACAAAAGGACGAAGTTCCAATTTTAGTATTGGAATATGAAGCAGTGCTCCTCTTGACCATCCCTTTGGAAAGATATCAAAGACAAAGTGTAAAGCCATCGCAATAGCAAAACTACTTATAAAAACTCTAAGAAACTCACTTCTTTCAATTAAGTAAAATTGTAAAAAAAACAACAAAATAAGTGGACTATGTGTTATAATACTTCTATGTCGCAGGTTTAGGTGAAAATCCCAATCGGGAAATTTTATCCCCACATTAAAAGCAATAAACATAAAGATTATTTTATAGAAAATAATCATATCAAAAGTATTAAAAAAACTTTTCACAGTATCACCTAAGAACAAATTTATATAATACCATTGTACTATATTTTTGAAAAAAAATCATCATTTAATTTAAAGAAATATGGAATAATCAAAAAAATTTAGGAGGAAAAATGAGAAATTCATTAAAGATATTAACTTGTAGTTTTTTACTGACATCATCATTAGTTTATCCTTGTACAGGGATAAGTTTAAAAACAAAAGATGGGAGCTTAGTTCAGGGTAGAACAATAGAGTATGGAGAGGGGAATTTAAATGGTAAAATAGTAATTTCTCCAAAGGGAAGAGAGTTTAATTCAATAACTCCAGATGGAAAAACAAATGGACTTAAGTGGAAGGCAAAATATGGTTTTGTTGGAGCAACTGTTGTAGTTGATCAATTTATAGGAGAGGGAATAAATGAAAAGGGGCTAAATGCAGGACTTTTTTATTTTCCACACTATGGAAGTTTAGCAAAGTATCAAACTAAAGATGCAAAAACTTCTTTAGCTGATATGGAGCTAGTAAACTGGATTCTTTCAAACTTTGAAACAGTGGATCAAGTAAAAAAAGAAATTAAAAAGATAAAAATAGTAAATATTGCACATGATGAAAAAGGAGATCCTTTACCAACAGCCCATTGGAGAGTTGGAGATGCTAAAGGAAATAATATAGTTATAGAGATAACAAATAATGGTGAAGTAAATATATATGATAATAAAGTGGGAGTTATATCAAATTCACCAGATTATCCTTGGCATGTAAAAAATCTTAACAATTATATAAATCTTCATACAGGAAATGCAGAACCATTTGAATATAATGGACAAAAGATTTTCTCTTTTGGAGCTGGGACAGGAGCTTTAGGATTACCTGGAGATGTGACACCACCATCAAGATTTGTAAGAGCATTTTTCTATGTCAATTCTGTTGGAGTACAATCAAATACAAAATTAGCTGTAAGTAAAACCTTTCATATTTTAAATAATTTTGATATACCTATTGAAGTTGAATTTCCAGAAAAGCATAGAGCACATATTCCAGCAGATGTTATGAGTGCTACTCAATGGACTGCAGTAAGTGACTTAACAAATAGAGAATTTTATTATAAAACAATGTATAACAGTCAAATAAGAAAGATAGATTTAAAAAATATAGATTTCTCTAATGTAAAACTTCAAGTTTTACCAATGGATGAAAAAAATGAGGAAAATATCCAAGAGATAGTTGTAAAATAATATATATAGAAGAGAGATAGAAGATTATTTTCTATCTCTTTTTTGATAAAATAAAAAAGCACGATTTAACGTGCTTTTGAATTTAAAATAATTATACAAACTTAGCTAAAACACCATTTAAAAATTCGTAAGATTTAGAATCTCCATATTTTTTAGCAAGTTCAATAGTTTCATTTATAACTATTTCCTTAGGAGTATCTTCGTAAGAAAGTTCATAAACAGCACCTTTTAAAAGAGCTTTTTCAACATTTCCTATTCTCTCAAAACTCCAACCTTCCATAGTATTATTAATTTTATTTAATAGTTCTTCAGAATGTTCATCAATACCTAAACAGTATTTTTTTATAAATTCTACTGAACTATTTGATAAATCTAATTCATCTTCAGCAATTCTTTGCATAAATGAATCAAATACTTCTTTTAAAGCAGTTTCTTTCATCTCAGCTTCAAAAATTAATTTAAATAATTGCTCTCTAGCAGCTTTTCTAGTCATTTCTTCCCCTTTTTTAATTTGTATCGATTTTATTAAGTAAACTACTTAATATATTTTTAAACTTATCTAATAAAAAACCAAAATCTCTATCACCAAGGTTGTATCCTATTATTGTCATAATAATAACAAAAATAGTAGCGAAAAAACCTAAGGTAACGAACAAAATTGAAATTATAAATGCAATAATTCCACCAAATATTTTTTTTCTATTTTCTAAAAAAGAATAAATAAACTCTTCAAGCACCTTAACCACCTCATAATATTATAAATTATTCAGATTTTGTAGAAATTTTAGAAATTTTTATTTCAACAACACTTATTTCTAATTCAAGTCTTTTGAAAAGTTCATCTTTTACAATTTTTTGAATTTCAGCAGATTTTTCAGCAATACTTCTTTGAGTATGAAGATCTATATAAAGAGTGATCTTATATTTTTTTCCACTTTTACCACAATTTATTTTTAAATTTTTAACTTCACCATCTGACTCTAAAGCTTCTTTAATGATGCTTCTTATGGATTCAGTTGAAACCAAAACCTCTCCATTAGGGCCATCTATAAGATAACCATTAGTTCTCTTAAAAAGAGACATAAATTTCATCAAAGATAAAATAAAATAAATTATTGAAACAACTAAGAAAACAACATAAATTTGTTGACTTTCTCCTATTGTATAAGTGAAAAATAAACGATTATCCAATGGGTGTATAGAAAAAATAATTCCTATAATTGAAATAATAAAAATACCAATCCATGCTATAAAAAATAAAGCCTTTTTCAACATCACAACCACTTCCCTTGTTATTCTATCTCATCAGTAGATTGTGCTTCTTCTTTTATTACCTTTTCATCTTCTATTTTTATATCTTGTACAAATACATTAACTTCTATAACTTTTAAAGCTGTTAAACGAGATACAGACTCAAGAACAGATTCTTGAACTTTTTGAGCAACTTCAGAGATTGGATAACCATGTTTTATAATTATATAAGTATCTATACTACATTCTTTTTCTCCAACTTCTACTTTGATTCCATTTATTCCTCTTTTTTTACCAAGAATTTTTCCAAATTCATCGGCAACTCCACCAGCTAGTTTATAAACTCCCTCTACGTCTTCAGTTGCTTTTGCAGCTATTGTTTTTACTACATCATCAGCGATTTTTATGTTTCCTAAGTTATTCATAATAAAGCCTCCTTCGTGTAATCAATTTTATATTATAGTGTTATTTTGTTATTATAAACCAAATTCTTTTTCAATGAAAGCTGTTGTTACATTTCCTTTTAAATAATTTTCATTTTCTAAAACTCTCAAATGGAAAGGAATTGTTGTTTCAACTCCCTCAATGATAAATTCGTTAAGAGCTCTTTTCATTCTTGCAATAGCTTCTTCCCTATCCATACCAAAAGTTATAATTTTTCCTATCATTGAATCATAATAAGGAGAAATCTCATAACCTTGATAAGAGTGAGAATCAACTCTTATACCGATTCCACCAGGAACAACATATTTTGTTATAACCCCTGGACAAGGAATAAAATGATTTTCTGTATCTTCAGCATTTATTCTACACTCAATAGCATGTCCATATGGAATAATATCCTCTTGAGAAATATTAAGTCTATCTCCCTCTGCAAGACTGATTTGTAATTTGATTATATCTAATCCAGTAACAGCTTCAGTAACTGTATGCTCTACTTGGATTCTTGTATTCATTTCCATAAAATAGAATTTATTGCTAGAGTCAACTAAAAATTCAAGTGTTCCAGCTGAATCATATCCAATAGATTTAGCAAGTCTAACAGCAGCCTCTCCCATTGCTTTTCTAACTTTATCAGGAAGTTTGAAAGATGGAGACTCCTCTATTAGTTTTTGATTTCTTCTTTGAATAGAACAGTTTCTCTCTCCAAGATGAATTATATTTCCGTGTTTATCCCCAACAATTTGAATTTCAATATGTTTTGGATTTTCAATATATTTTTCAACAAAAACATCTGGATTATTGAAAGCAGCTTCAGCTTCATTTTGAGCAGCTACAATATTTTTTTCTAACTCTTTATCATCTCTGGCAATTCTCATACCTTTTCCACCACCACCAGCAGTGGCTTTTATCATAACAGGGTAACCAATTCTCTCAGCTATCTCTTTTTTTGCAGCTTCGATATCAGTTATAATTCCAGTTCCATTAGTAACAGGGACATTGTTTTCAATAGCTTTTTGTCTAGCAGTAGCTTTATCTCCCATTTGTTTAATACATTCGTGATTAGGTCCAACATAGATTAGATTGTGAATTCTACATATTTTTGCAAATCTATAATTTTCAGCTAAAAATCCATATCCTGGATGGATAGCGTCAGCCCCAGTAATCTCAGCAGCAGCTATGATATTTGGTATTTTTAAATAGGAATCAATAGCTGGAGCAGGTCCAATGCAAACAGCTTCGTCAGCCATTTTAACATGTAAACTTTCTTTATCAGCTTCAGAATAAACCGCTACTGTTTTTATACCTAATTCTTTAGCAGCACGGATAATTCTAACAGCAATTTCTCCCCTATTAGCAATAAGTAATTTTTTCAATTTTAATCCTCCAAAATTTTACTAATCTACTATTTTTTTAACTTTTATTAACTCTTTTCCATAATCAGTAACTTCTCCATTTTTTAGAAGAATTTGTTCAATAGAACCAGCTACTTCAGATTTTATAGATGTTTTAATTCCAACAGTAGAAATATAACCAATAGTTTGTCCAACTTTAATAGTTTGTCCAACAGCAATTAAAGGGACACCGTTTTTATCATAAAAGAAAAATTTACCAATATTAGTTGATTTTATAAATACAATATCTGAATTATCATCTAATGGTGTATCTACAACAGACTCTTCAATTTGTGGTACTTCTTCTATTATAATGTCTTTTTTTATTTTTATTTTGAAATCTTTATCTTGGAAATTTACTTCAGAAAGTTCATTTTTAGATAAAATATCAATTAACTTATCAATTACTATATTCTCTTCCACATTTCCTCCTAAACTTTACAATTTTAATAATTGATGTATGAAATATGTATTTATTTTATCACAAATAAAATTAAGTATCAACAAAAAATGAGTATTTTATTTAAACTTTATACAATTTTCGCCCAATAAATTTGTTATTTCATCTACAATATGTAATGAAGGTGTAATTTTATAATTAGATAATTTTGTTTCTTTTCTACTCTCTGTTTTAATAGCGAAATAGACAGGGGTGTCTCCAGTGTATTTTTTTAGTATTGTTAAAAGAGATGAAAATTTTTCTCTGTCCTCTTCTTTTAATAAAATATAAGTTTTCAAATTTAAACTTTTAAATATAAAATCTAAATTTATAATATATTTTACTAAAAGTTTTTTATTTTCATTTCCATTAAAATAATCAGTTTGAATATTTCCAACTATCATAACCTTATTTCCCTCTAAAAAATCATTCTGATAATTGTTAAAAGTTCTAGGGAAGATAATTCCAGATATTCCACCACTAAAATCTTCTATATCAAAAACTCCCATTATTTCACCAGAATTTTTAGTTATAATTTTTTTAATATTTCTTAAAATACCAAATACTTTTATCTCCTTTCCCTCTGTCTCATTTTTTAAAGAGTTTATAGGGTTGTGATCAAAGGAGTTTATAAGGTTTATATATTTATCAAGAGGGTGACCACTAAAATAGAAACCTAAAACTTCTTTTTCCTTTTCAAGTTTTTCTTCTAAAGAGAAGTCTGGAGAGTTTACCATTGAAAAAGAATTTATAGTTGATTTTGCTTCACCAAAAAGATTCATCTGTTGGATTTCGTCCTCTTTCATAACTTTATTTGCATAGTCTATTATCTTTCCAAGAGATGAAAGTTTTTCATTTCTATTTCCAGGTAAAGAATCCATAGCTCCTGCAAAAATTAGAGCCTCTAAAGTTTTTTTATTAACACCATAAGTTTTAGTCCTTACTACAAAATCTTCAAAAGATTTATAATCACCATTTTCTTCCCATTCTTGTTTTATACTTTCAGCTACTTTTTCTCCTACATTTTTTATAGCAGATAGGGCAAAGATAATTCTATCGTTTTTAACAATAAATTTTGAAGAGGCTTTATTGATGTTAGGAAGCTCAATTTTAATATGATGTTTTTTAGCATCTTGTAAATACAAAGCTATGTCATCTATATTTTTCATCTCAGAAGTCATAAGAGCAGCATAATAAAATTTTGGATATTTACATTTAAAGTATGCTGTCCAATAAGCAACTAAAGCGTAGGCAGCTGAGTGGGACTTATTAAATCCATATCCAGCAAATTTATAAATAAGATCAAAAATCTCACTGGCTATATCTTCAGAGTATCCATTTTCAACAGAACGAGAGATAAATTTTTCTCTATTTTCATTCATAATATTGAATTTCTTTTTTCCCATAGCTCTTCTTAAAAGGTCAGCTTCTCCAAGAGTGTAGTTTGCCATACGGTTAGCAATACTCATTACCTGTTCTTGATAAAGGATAACCCCATAGGTTTCTTTAAGTATATCTTCAAGGGAATCATCAGGATATTTTATCTGAGAAATTCCATTTTTACAGTTGATAAAGTCATCAACCATACCAGACCCCAAAGGTCCCGGTCTGTATAAAGCTAGTAAGGCTATAATATCTTCAAACTTATCAGGTTTTAATCTTTTTAATAATTTTCTAATTCCTAAAGACTCCAATTGGAAAACTCCGAGAGTGTCCCCAGATGATAACATTTCATAGACTTCTTTTATATCCAAAGATATTTCAGAAAGGACAATCTCCTCTTTTAAATTTTCTTTTATATAATCAATAGTACGCTGAATATTAGTAAGGTTCCTAAGTCCTAAGAAGTCCATTTTTAAAAGTCCAAGATCTTCTAATTCTTTCATTTGGTATTGGGTTGCAACAACAGAATCCTTATCTTTATAAACTGGAATAGTTTCATCTAAAGAATCCTTAGTTATAACAATACCAGCAGCGTGAATAGAGGAGTGTCTTACTTTATTTTCTAATTTTTTAGAAAAGTCTACTATTCTTTTTATTTGAGAATCACTTTCGTAAATATCATGAAACTCTTTTATCTCTTCAAGAGAGTCTTTGATAGAGTAGTTAAAAGGAATAAGTTTTGCCACTTTGTCAACTTTTGAAATAGGCACATCAAGGACACGACCAACATCTCTTATGGCAGCCCTAGCTTTTAAAGTTCCAAAAGTTATAATTTGGGCAACCTTATTTTCTCCATATTTTTTAGTTACATAATCAATTAATTCCTGTCTTCTCTCTTGACAGATATCAATATCAATATCTGGCATAGATATTCTTTCAGGATTTAAAAATCTTTCAAAAATAAGATTATATTTTAAAGGATCAAGTTCTGTTATTTTTAGAGAGTAGGCAACCAAACTACCAGCAGCAGATCCTCTTCCTGGTCCTATTGGGATATTGTGAGTTTTAGCAAAGTTTATAAAATCCCAAACAACTATAAAATATTCAGAATATCCCATTCTATTTATAATGGAAAGTTCATACTCAGCTCTTTCTAGTATCTCTTTAGAAATTCCAAAGGGATATCTTTCTTCTAGTCCAGAATAAACAAGAGATTTTAGATAGTCATTAGAAGTTTCAAAATTTTCAGGTAGTTCATAATAAGGAAATTTAAATTTACCAAATTCAATTGATAAATTACAACGACTAGCAATCTCTTCACTATTATTTATTGCTTGGATAAATTTTTCTCCCAAAGAATCTATCATTTCTTGACGAGATTTAAAATAAAGTTCATCTGTTTCAATTCTCATTCTTTTTTCATCAGAAACCTTAGCTCCTGTTTGAATACATATAAGAATATCCTGTAAAGTGTGATCCCCTTTATTTACATAGTGGGTATCATTTGTGGCTACAAGTTTTAAACCAAACTCCTCACTAAAATCATAAAGTCTGTTATTTAATTTTTCTTGTTCTCTTATCCCATTACCTTGAACTTCTAAATAAAAATTTTCTTTTCCAAAAATTTCAATATATTCTAAGATAGATTTTTTTATAATCCCATCATCTTCGTTGTCTAAAATTCTTCTTGAAATTTCCCCTTGCATACAAGCGGATAGAGCTATAACTCCTTCACTGTGACTTTTTAAAAATTCTTTGTCCACTCTTGGTTTATAATAAAATCCTTCTGTATAAGCATAAGAACTTATCTTTATCAAATTTTGATAACCGGTATTATTCATAGCCAAAAGAACTAAATGAAAGTTTCTTCCCTCTTTTGATTTAACGTCAAATTCAGCCAGATAAGTTTCTATTCCAATAATTGGTTTTATCCCAGCAGAGATAGCTTTTTGATATAACTCAATAGCACCAAACATATTTCCGTGATCAGTTATAGCAAGAGCTCTCATTTTTAATTCTTTGGCTTTTTCTATATATTCGCTAATTTTTCCTACTCCATCAAGAAGACTATATTCAGTATGTAAATGCAAATGAACGAAATTTTTTTCCATAAATCGACCTCCTTAATGGATAATATAATATATTAATATTATACCTTAAAAAAATCTATTATTCTATAAAAAATTAAAATTCTATAAATAATAAAAATGTGCTATAATTCATTTATAAATAAAAAATTACTTAAGGAAGAATGTGATAAAATGGAAATAAACAAACTTTTAGACGAATTATATTCATATTCCTTACATGGAATAAAATTGGGATTAGAAAACATTCAAAAAATTTGTGATTCTTTGGGAAATCCAGAAAAAAATTATAAGATAATACATATAACTGGAACTAATGGAAAAGGATCTACTGCCACAATAATTGAAACGGCTCTTTTAAAGAATGGTTTTACTGTTGGAAAATACACTTCTCCTCATATAATTAAATTTAATGAGAGGATTCGTGCAAATGGAAAAGATATATCTGATGAGGATATAGTGGAGATTTATCAAGTAGTAAGAGAAAAAATAAAAGAGTTAAAGATAACACCAACATTTTTTGAAGTAACAACAGCGATGATGTTTTTATACTTTGCAAAACAAAAAGTAGATTATGTAGTTTTAGAAGTTGGAATGGGTGGAAGATTTGATGCTACCAATATTGTTAATTCTGATATAGCTATAATAACAAATGTTTCAATAGATCATACAGAATATTTAGGAAAAACTATATATGAAATTGGAAGAGAGAAAGCAGGGATAATAAAAGATAGTAGTTATGTGATAGTTGGAGATAGTAATGAAGAATTTTTAAAAGCTATTGAAGAAAAAACAAAAGAGTATACAGATGTATTAAAAAAATATAAAGATGTTGAGTATAATTTAGATTTTAAAAAGTTTGTTACAAATATAAAAATTAATAATATAGAATTTAATTTATCTCTTTTTGGAGATTATCAAGTAAAAAACTTCCTTTGTGCTTATGAAGCTTTAAAGAGGTTAGGACTATCAGATGAGATAATACAGAAGTCAGTAAAAGAAGTCGTTTGGCAATGTAGATTTGAAATTTATAAAAAAGAACCTCTTACTATTTTAGAAGGAGCTCATAATATAGATGGAATGAAAAATCTTTGTCAAATAATAAAAGAGGGGTATTCAAAAGAAAAAACAGTTTTCATAGTTTCTATTTTAAAAGATAAAAAAGTAGAGGATATGTTAAAAATTTGCCAAGAGGTAAGTAGCAATATCATATTGACATCTTTAAAAGAAAATTCGAGAGGTTTATCAGGGAATGAAATTTATGAATTTTCAAATAAAAGTGAGATTTATAGTATAGAAAATAATATGGTAGAGGCTTATGAAAAAGCAAAAAAAATGGATAAAGAAATAATAGTGGTTTGCGGATCATTTTATACTTGTGAAAAATTTAAAAAGGAAGTTTTATAGATGAAAGTTATAAGAAGAATTGGAATTTTTTTAGCTAATTTAACACTAGGGATAGCAATTTGTTTTTTATGTTATAAAGAAACAGGATATTTATTTCAAATAAAAAATATAATAATGAAAGAAAACAAAAATAAAAATATTTTAAGAACATCATTCTTAAATGAAAATAATATAATAAAAGAAATAAAACTTGATAAGTAACTGGGAGGCAGTGGTGATAAATCAAGAAAAAAAAGTAACTATTAAAGATATAGTTGAGTATTTTAAATTAGAAATTTTAGTAGAGGGAGATCTTGAGCAAAATATAGAAACTAATGATATTCATAGAGCAGGTTATGAATTAACAGGTTTCTTTATGGATAAAGATGAATTAAAAAGAGCTGTTCATGTAATGGGACATAAAGAGAGTGAGTATTTATCAAGACTTTGTCAAAATAGAAGGGATCAGATACTTGATGAGTATTTTTCTCATAAATTTCCAGCCTTAGTTTTGAGTTCTAAGGTAAAAGACATAGAACATATATTAGAAAGAGCGAGAATTTATAATAAGGTTGTTTTAAAAACTAAAAATAGAACAACTGAGTTTATAAGAGATCTTAATAATTACCTGAAAAATATGTTGGGAAGAGAGATAATAATAAATGAAGCTATCCTTTTGGATGTATATGGAATGGGGGTTCTTTTAAAAGGAGAAAGAGATCTAAAAATAGGGGCTGCTATAGAACTTATTGAAAGAGGACATAAATTTATATCAGACCAAAATATTTTAGTAAAAGAAACAGCTAGAGGACTTGTTGGAATAAATACGAGAGCCTTATCTGAACCAGAAAAAGATTTCTATTTACTTATGGGAGATGATCAAGAGGACATCAACCTTACTCTTAACTTTGGAATAGTTTCCAATGAGATGAAAAAAGGAATAGGACTTATAGTGGAATTGGAAGTTTGGCAGGAGAAAAAATTTTATGATAGATTAGGAATAGATGAAGTTTATGAAAATATCTTAGGACATCCTATAAAAAAAGTTACATTGCCAGCTAGAAAAGGAAGAAACTTAGCTGTTGTTATAGAGACAGCTGCTATTGATTCTCGTCTTAAAATGTTAGGAGTAAACTCGGCAAAGTATTTTATGGAAGAATCACAGAAGATTATTTTAGAAAAAAAAGCTAGAAAAAAAAGAGGAGAGAATATGGACGAAAAGAAAATTTCTATGGAGAAATTTACAAAAGTTAATAAATTGAAAGTCCTATATGGAGAGGAATATTTAAAAGAGCATTATATAACATCAACAAGTATAACAAGACCTTCAATGGCTCTCTCTGGATATTTTAATTTAGAAGAAGAAATTTATGAAAATAAAGGTTTACAACTTATAACAAATATTGAGTTAGAATATTTAAAGCAGTTATCCCCTCATAAAAGAGAAGAGAATTTAGAAAAGTTCTTTTCATATAATTTTCCAGGAATGATAATCTGTGGAGATTTAGAGTTACCTGAAGATTTTGTAGATTTGGTTATAAAAAATAAAAAAATAGTTTTAAAATCAAATGAGAGAACTCCTTCAAGAGTAATAGCTACCTTAAACACTTATCTTGAGCAGGAACTAGCAGAGACTTTAACAGTCCATGGGGTTTTTGTAGAAATGTATGGATTAGGAATTTTACTTACAGGAAAAAGTGGAATAGGAAAAAGTGAAACAGCTCTTGAGTTAATTCATAGGGGACATAGATTGGTAGCAGATGATTTGGTGAAATTTAGAAAAACTCCGGATGGGGATGTTGTAGGAACTGCATCAAAATTACCATTCTTTATGGAGATAAGAGGACTTGGTATAATTGATATAAAAACTTTATACGGTTTAAGTTCAGTAGTAATAACAAAAAATATAGAAGCTATAATTGAGATAAAGGAACAGGATTCAGAAGATTATTTAACAAGAGTTAACTATTCTACTGGAAAGGATAAAATTTTAGATAAGGAAGTTTACAAGGCTGAGCTATATATGTCTTCAGGTAGAAATGCTGCAGCTATGGTAGAAATTGTTGTTATGAACTTAATGGCAAAGAAATTAGGACACACTAAGGAAAATGCTTTTATGAATTTAAAAGGATTTTTAAATAAGTAAAAAAGTATTTGAAAATAGATCAAAATAATGTATAATAAATAGGATAAAAGTAATAGTTAAGAAAGGAGATAAATATGCTTTTACAAAAAATAGAGGAAAGTAAAAATATAATTATTTCTTCTCACATAAATCCTGATGGAGATTGTATAGGAAGTGGAATAGGTCTTTATTGGGCTTTAAAAAAGAAATATCCTAATAAAAATATAAGATACATTATAGAAGACAGGGTTCCATATAATTATAAATTTTTAGAAGGGACTCAAAATATAGAGATATTTGAAGAATTAAAAGATGAGCCTAAGGCAGATTTATTTATAGTTGTAGACTCAGCTAATTTTAAAAGAATAGGCAAGGTTGCAGAATTAAAGAAAGATGCCTTCTTGGTTAATATAGACCATCACATAAGTAACGATCTATATGGAGATATTAATATAGTAAAGAATACCTCTTCAGCCAGTGAAGTTGTATATGGAGTTATAACAGAGATGTTGAATATAGAGATTGATTCTAAAATAGGAGAAGCTTTATATACAGGAATAATCACAGATTCTGGTAATTTCCAGTATGAAAATACAACTGAAAATACTTTTAAAGTTGCTGGAAAAATTTTAAATGTTGGAATAGATAGAAATAAAATAATAAATAATGTTTATAGAAGTAGAACTTTAGGATTTATTAAAGTTTTAGGACTTACATTATCAGAGATGGTTATGCTAAAAGATGAAAAGATAGTTTACTTTACTTTGACTAGAGATTTTATGTTGAAAAATAACATCCAAAAAGATGAAACAGATGGAATAGTTGAAAAAATGTTAGAGTATAGAGATTGTGAGGTAGCTGTATTTTTAAAAGAAGAGGGAAATGGTAAAATAAAAGGAAGTTTAAGAAGTAAAGAAAAGGTAGATGTAAATGAAGTTGCAAAACTTTTTGATGGTGGTGGTCATAAAAAAGCAGCAGGATTTACTACTTATTTAAGTGAGGAAGAAATAATAAGATTAATAAAAGAAAAAATATAAGGAGTGGTAGGTATGAATTATGATATAGCTTTTTTTAAACCAAAAAAATTTGAAGAGTGTCTAAAATATATTGACTATATTAAAGAACAAAAATATGTTCATATTAATTTATCAGAAGTGAATGATAGTCTAAAAAGAAGAATACTTGATTTTTTAAATGGAGCTTTATTTATTCAAGAAGGACAAATTATATATCTAGGTGAAAATATAATTTGTACTATCCCAAAATC
Source organism: Fusobacterium sp. (assembly GCF_029258315.1). GTDB lineage: Bacteria > Fusobacteriota > Fusobacteriia > Fusobacteriales > Fusobacteriaceae > Fusobacterium_B. The sequence goes on from NZ_JARHZE010000075.1 coordinate 19,289, forward strand.
AGGAAAATATTTCTTAGAGTATGAAAATGTAGAACTAAAAAAAGAGTTTACTTCATATGAAGAGGAAGAAGAAATAGTTCCAAGATTTGGTAAATAATGATTTTTGTGGAGTGTTACAAACTTTTAGTTTGTACCTCCTTTTTTTATAAATTTTAAGTTTTAACCAGAAACTAGATAAAAATATATTAAAAATTAAATGAGATATAGAAGTTGTTAGGTATGAAAGTTATAAGATGGATTTTATTTAATAAAATATTTTATAGAAGATTTAAATTATTTTTATAGTTATTTTAAATAAATTAAAAATTTTTATACTATCTTTTACTTTTTATAGAAAAATTTATTTTATAAACTTAGATGATAAAAGATTATATTAAAAAAATTAAAAATATAAAAATTTATAACTATTTTTTTATATTGATAATTTTAAGAATAGATTAAAAATTAGTTATAATTTCATAGATATTTTATAATAGATGTTAAGAAATAAAATAGAACTTTTGTTAAAAGAAATTATTTATAATAAAATTAAAAAAATAATATTTTAATATTTATAGAAAAGTCTTATTTTTTTTTAATAGTTTTAATAAAGAATAAATAAAAATAAAAAAATTAAACGTTGAAAAATAAAGGAAAATTTTAGAAATTAAAAAAATAAAAAAAGAATTGTTGACAAAAAATAATATGTGGGGTATAATAAATCTTGTCCGTGAGAAACGGAACGAAGGACATTAACAACAGAATAGATGAATATGACAAGCAAACAACCTTATTTGGTGTTTAAAAAATGGTAAGTGTAAATTAAATTGACCTAGTC
>NZ_JARHZE010000086.1 GCF_029258315.1 Fusobacterium sp.
AAAATTTTATTGTATCTAAAAATTATAATAAAGATATTACATAAAATTTAAATAGGATTAAAATAAAAATTTACAAAGAATTTTTTCGCTTTTTTATTAAGATTATTTTTGAATAAGGGATAAAAAATAAATTTAATTTCTATTTTGAAAAAAGTTTTTCAAAATAAAAAAATAATTTTCAAAATGATAAAATTAAAAATAAGGAATGGAAAATATTTTTAAAGTTAAAAAATTTTTTTATAAATTTATAATTAAAAGTCATTTTTGTAATATTTTAATTATTAAAAAACTATTGATATTTCTATTCTAAAAAGAAGAAAGAATATTTTTATATTTTGAACTGGATAATTATTTTTTAATTAATCTAGAGAAAAAATATTAAATAAAATGGCATAAAAATTGCTTTTTAATTAGGTGAAAAATAATAATTGTAGGGGGCATTTTTATGTTAGAAAAAATTTTAGATATATTAAAAGAAGAAATAATACCAGCAGAAGGATGTACAGAACCAATAGCTTTAGCATATGCAGGAAGTAAATTAAGAGATATATTAGGAAATATACCAGAAAAAATAGATGCTTATTTATCAGGAAATATGATAAAAAATGTTAAAAGTGTAAAAATACCTAATTCAGAAGGTATGGTGGGAATAGATGCTGGAATAGCAATGGGATTAATAGTAGGGGATTCAAAAAAAGAATTGATGGTAATATCAGGAGCAGATAAGAGTAAATTACCAGAAGTAAAAAAATATATAGATGAAAAAAGAATAAATGTATTTTTAAATGAAGGAGATGTAAAATTATATATAAAATTAGTTGGAACTTATGGAAAGAATGTTGCAACTATTGAAATTCAAAATTATCACACAAATATAACTGAGATTACAAAAAATGGAGAAAAAATATTAGGGCAATCTTGTGATGATAGATCTTTTGTAGATTCTCCAATGACAGATAGAAGTTTTTTAACAATGGAATTAATATATAATACTGCTAAGACAATTGAGCTAGAAAAAATAGAACCTATATTTAAAAAGGTTATAGAGTGTAATACTACAATAGCCAAAGAGGGACTTATAAATTTATATGGAATAGGAATAGGAAAAACTATAAAAGAGGGAATAGAAGAAGGGGTTTATGGAAATGATTTAAGAAATAATATGGCCTCTTTTGCTAGTGCTGGAAGTGATGCAAGAATGAATGGTTGTTCTTTACCAGTTATGACTACAAGTGGAAGTGGAAATCAAGGAATGACAGCATCTTTACCAGTTATAAAATTCTGTGAAATGAAAAATATTCCATATGAACAATTAATAAGAGGATTATTTTTCTCTCATTTAACTACAATTCATATTAAAACAAATATAGGAAGATTATCAGCATATTGTGGAGCTATGTGTGCAAGTGCTGGAGTTGCAGGAGCTATATCTTTCTTAGATGGATTAACATTAGAACAATGTGGAAAAGCAATTGAAACAACTTTAGGAACAATGTCTGGACTAATTTGTGATGGAGCAAAAAGTTCTTGTGCTACAAAAATAGTTAGTGGAATTTCTTGTGCTTTTGATTCTTATTATGCCGCTAAAAAGAATAGAAGTTTCTTATTTGGAGAGGGAATAATAGGAAGAGATGTAGAAAAAACAATAAAAAATACAGGAATTCTTGGAAAAGAAGGAATGTTAGAAACTGATAAAGTTATATTAGATATAATGGTAAATAATAAATAAAAAATATTTTATAAATAATTAAATTAAAAGGTATATTGTATTAAGAAAATTTAATACTGTATACCTTTTTTATTACTTGCAAATTATAAATTAATAACTAATAAATAAAAACTTTTAAAAAGTAGAAAAAATAAATTTAGGGGAGAAGTTAATAGTTAAAAAAATATTTTTTAGTAGAGAGAAAAATAATAATAAGGTTTTAAATTTATCTAGAAATAAGAAATAAATTAAAATATAAAATTTTAAGAAATAAAAAAACTGTTGAAATTAAAATTTTAATTTCAACAGCTAAAGATTTAAAAAATTAATTTTTTTCTAAAACTTTGTGATTAAAGAAAAGTGATGGATTAACAAAAGTTGTTCCTATACTTATAGTAAAGTGAAGATGTGGTCCAGTAGTAAATCCTGTATTTCCACTCTTTCCTATATTTTGACCTTTTTTAACCATATCTCCCTCTTTAACATTTAACTGGCTCATATGGGCATAGGCAGAAAATACATTCATACCATGATCAATTATTATAGTGTTACCAGTAGTAACAAGTCTTTTAGCAAGAACAACACGTCCGCTATTACTTGCTACAAGAGGGGTACCAATAGCAACAGGAAAATCTATTCCAGAATGGTAACCAGAAACTTTATTATTAACAAATCTCATAGCTCCAAAAGGACTACTAATTTTTTTATCTTTTGCAGAAGTTACAGGATAGATAAATCTACCTTCCCATAATTTTTTAGGACTAGGATTATTTCTAGCCTCAGAAGTTTTGCTTATCATATTTGCCATATTTTGAACTGATCTTTTTTTAGCAGTACTATTATCAACTGTAATGTAACTTTTTTTAAAATTTCCATCAATAATTTTTACTAATTTTCTTACAACAACTTTTTTATTTTCATAAATTTTTAAAGTATAAGTTCCAACAGGTGTAGAATAGTGAACTGGAATTAAAGCTTTTTTCTTTTCTCCATCAATAAAACTTTTTATTTTTATCTTTGAATTTTTAAAAGAGATGTTATAATCTTTATCTTTTGGAAATTCAACTACAAACATTCCCCCTTGTTTTACAATTCTTGTGGAAATATTAATATCTTCCTTAGCAAAAATAAAAGTATTGATGATGATTAAAAAGAATAAAATAAGTTTTTTCATAATAAAATACTCTCCTATATAAAATTTAAGTTTTGCTCTAATTATACCATAATAAACAAAAAATAAAAACTTTTTCTAATAAAAAATTAAATCCTTGTAAAAAAAATAAGAATTATGATATACTATTTTAGTGACAAGACAGTTGTAAAAAATAACTGTTAAAAGGGAGGAAAAATGGAGAGTAAGTTTGACCAAATAAAAAAATTAAAGGAAGAAAAAGATGCTGTGATATTAGCACATTATTATACAGAACCAGAGATACAAAAAATAGCTGATTATGTGGGGGATTCTTATTTCTTAAGTGAGAAAGCTAGAGAGGTAAAAGAAAAAGTAATTGTTATGTGTGGAGTTTCTTTTATGGGTGAAAGTGTAAAATTGCTTAACCCAGAAAAAATAATTTTACTTCCAGATATGAAGGCTGATTGTCCGATGGCTCATATGGCAACAGTAAAAAAGATAGAGGAAGTAAGAAAAAAATATGATGATTTAGCTGTGGTTTGTTATGTAAATTCCACTGCTGAATTAAAAGCTCATTCAGATGTATGTGTTACATCAGCCAATGCTTTAAAAATAGTAAAGAATTTAAAAAATAAAAATATATTTTTTATTCCAGACCAACATTTAGCGAGATATATATCTACTAAGTTATTGGATAAAAATTTTATATTTAATGACGGTTGGTGTCATATTCATAATGATATAACAAAGGATGATATTTTAAAAACAAAAGAAAAATATCCAAAAGCAAAAGTAGCTATTCATCCAGAATGTCCAATTGAATCAGTAAAATTAGGGGACTATGTAGGAAGTACTTCTGGAATAATAAAATATGTAAGTGAAAGTCAAGATGAAGAATTTATTATTTGCACTGAGGACGGAGTTTTATATGAATTAAAAGAAAAAAATCCAAATAAAAAATTCTATCTGCCAAAATCAAAAGTTCAATGTAGTGGTATGAAAAAAATAACTCTTGATAAAATTATAAATTCTTTAGAAACTTTAGAACCACAAGTAAATTTAGATAATAATATTATAAAAGAAGCCAATAAACCATTAGAAAATATGTTAATGATGGCAAGATAAAAGGAAGCGAAATAAATATGAAAAATTATGATGTAATAATAGTAGGAACAGGGGTAGGGGGATGTTTTACTGCTCTTCACTTACCAGAGGATAAAAAAGTTTTAATGATAACAAAATCTCAGTTAGAAGAAAGTGATTCATTTTTAGCTCAAGGGGGAATTTGTGTTTTAAGAGATGAAAATGATTTCGATAGTTTTTTTGAAGATACTTTAAGGGCGGGACACTATAAAAATAAAAAAGAATCTGTTGAAATAA
>NZ_JARHZE010000098.1 GCF_029258315.1 Fusobacterium sp.
CAACCACCACAATGAATAACTAGATCAAATTCTTCAAGATTATTTGGAAAATCTTTTCCAGCTGAAAAAACAAAATTTAATTTTTTTCCCAATTTTTTTTCTAATAATCTCGGAATTTTTACTCTCCCTATATCCTCGTGAGATGTATTGTGAGTACAAGTTTCTGCTATTAAAATTTTAGAGTTTTCTTTAAGATTTTTTATATTTTCAATCCCTTCTAAAAGTTTATTTAAATCTCCTTTTTGTCTAGCAAATAAAATTGAAAAACTTGTAAGCGGGTATCTATCTTTTAAAACTTTATCCACCTCTTTAAATACTTGTGAGTCTGTGACAACTAAATCTATATTTTTATTTTCTTCCAATGTTTTTTCTAATTCTACATCTCTACAAATAAGAATATTTAATCCATTATCCAAGGCATCCCTTATAACTTGTACCTGTGGTAAAATCAATCTTCCTTTGGGAGCTTCTGAATCAATTGGAACTACTAATAATATTTTCCCCCCATATGGAACTAGCCCTTTTAAAAGACTTGGTTCTTCCTCTAAAATATTTAATTTTTTTATTAAAATTTCTTTAAAATTTAATATACTTTCTCTATTCTTAGTTGAAATAAAAATACAATCTTTTATCTTCTCTTTTATTTCTTTTTTTACTTCTTCATTTAATGTTTCTTCTTTATTTATTGCTACTAAAAATGGTATTGAGTACTTTCTTAAAAATGAAATATTTTTTTTATAATCTATTTCATTAAAATTATTTCCATCTATAACATAGATTGCAAAGTCTGATTTTTTTATTTCATTTATAGTTTTTTCTATTCTTAACTTTCCTAGTTCTGTCTCATCATTAAATCCAGCTGTATCTATAAATAATACTGGACCAAAAGGAAGAAGCTCCATAGCCTTTCTTACTGAATCTGTTGTTGTTCCTTCTATATCTGATACTATTGCTATATTTTGCTCTACAATACTATTTAATAGAGAAGATTTTCCTGCATTGGTTGAGCCAATTATCACTATATTAGTTCTATTTGAATTTGGTGTATTTTGCATATCTCTCACTATTCCTCTATTATTTTTGTAAAAACTTTATCTACTATCTTAAGTCCATCTACACCAGCACTAACTATACCACCTGCATAACCTGCACCCTCACCTATTGGATATAATCCTTTTACATTTAATGATTCTCCATTTTCATCTCTTGTAATTCTTACAGGAGCCGATGTTCTTGTTTCTGGTGCTATTAAGTTAGCTCTCTCTGTAACAAATAGTGGATAATTTTTTTGCCAATATCTTAAAGCCATTTTCATATTTCTAGTTATAACTTCAGGGAAAAATTTATTTAAATCATAAGGAGTTTTTTTCATCTGATAACTTGATTCTATCTCTTTTTCAGTTAATTTTCCCTCTAAGAAATCTGGAACGCTTTGATATAATGCTCCGTACTCTTTTACTAACTCAAAAGTTTTTCTCTCTAACCTCTCCTGAAATTCCATCCCAGAAAATAAATGATCTCCAAATTCATTTTCTTTTATAGCTACCACAAGAGCTGAGTTTGAAAATTTCCCATCTCTTCCTGAATAACTCATTCCATTTACTAAAGATCCTCCCTCTTCTGAGGCAGCATTTACTATTACTCCTCCAGGACACATACAGAAAGAGAATACCCCTCTCTCTTCATCAAAATTATTATAAGTAAAATTATAAGTAGCAGCTCCTAAATTTTTATGATTTGCAAATTTTCCATACTGCATCTCATCTATATCTTTTCTAGGATGCTCTATTCTAGCTCCAACTGCAAAAGGTTTATTTTCCATAAATACACCTTTTTTATTTAACATTCTATAAGTATCTCTTGCTGAATGACCAACTGCTAATATAATATTTTCTACCTCTAATTTTTCTAATTGATCTTTATCATTTTTTATTAAAGCTCCTACAATTTTATTATCTTCCAAATAAATTTCTTCCAATTTATTTTTAAAATAAAATTTTCCACCTAAAGAGATTATTTTCTTTCTTAAATTTTTTATTACTACTTTTAATACATCTGTTCCAATATGTGGTTTATAATCCCACATAATTTCTTCTTGGGCTCCACACTCAACAAATTCCTTAAAAACTTTATCTATGTATTCACTTCTTATTCTTGTATTTAGTTTTCCGTCTGAATAAGTTCCAGCTCCACCTTCTCCAAATTGAATATTTGATTCTTTATTAAATACTCCAGTATTTACAAAATTATCAACTGTTTTATCACGGGAATCAATATCTTCCCCTCTTTCTATTATTATTGGTTTATATCCATATTCAACCAATCTAAGTCCTGCAAAAAGTCCAGCTGGTCCAGCTCCCACTATTAATATTTTTTTATTTGTATCTTTAGCTTCTCTTTTTAAATATCTCTCTTCTTTTACCAAGGAAATATTTTTTAAACTTTTTACATCAATTTCATTTTTTAAAATAACTTCTACATTATATACAAATTTTATATCTGATTTTTTTCTACTATCTATTGATCTTTTTAGCCAAGAAATTTTTTCTATATTATCTTTTTTAATACCTCTTTTTAAAATTTCTTTTTCTATTTCTTTATCTTGATTTTTCAAAATTGATACTATAATATTATTTACATTGATTTTCAATATATCACCTCAAAAAAATTATATCATAATCTAAAATTTATGTTAATTATTTTTATTTTAATAATTTCAATTTTTATGTTATAATAGATAAATATGATTATTATATTTAAAAAGGGGGGTTACCATGAATGAATTAACTAAATTTCAAATCTTTTTAGAACAGCTTAAGGGAGATGCTATTAAAATGCTTCCAGTAATTTCTATCAAAATTTTATGGCTTATCTTTATTGGATTTATTTTCAAACCAGTTATAAATGGAGTTATAAATTTTGCTAAAATTTTATTAGAAAAAAATAAAGTTGATCCTTTATTAAAAAGCTTTATTATTTCTTTCTTAAATGTTCTTCTTTATGTTCTATTCTTCTTCTTAGTAATTGGAGGATTAGGAATTCAAGCAACATCATTTGTTACTATTTTAGGTACTGCAGGTATCGCTGTTGGTTTAGCTTTACAAGGAAGTTTATCAAACCTTGCTGGAGGAGTACTTATTCTTTTCTTTAAGCCTTTCTCAAAAGGGGATCTTATAGTTACATCTAGTGGAACTGGTACTGTTGAGAGTATCTATATTCTATACACTGTTATTGTTACTCTTGAAGGATTTAGAATAACTATTCCTAATAGTATGCTTTCAAATGCAGCTGTTACTAATATGTCTAACAATCCTGAAAGACTTCTTGATACAATAATAAGTGTTGGGTATGAATCTGATCTTGAGCTTGTAAAAACTGTAATTAGAGGTATTTTAGATAATAATAAAAATATTCTTCATGAAAAAGATTATACAATAAGATTAAAAACTCATAATGCAAGTTCTCTTGATTTTGTTGTAAGAGCTTGGGTTAAAAAAGAAAATTATTGGAATGCATACTTCGATTTTATGGAACAAATAGTACTTGAATTTAGAAAACATAATATTGAAATACCATTTAATAAACTTGATGTATATCAAAAATAAGAATAGCGCGACGATAGTCGCGCTATTTTTTTATCCAAATTTTTATATTATTTCATATAATAATAATCCTTATTTATATCTTGAAAATAAATTTTTATATTTTTATAATTAAATTTTTCAAAATATTCAAAAAATTTATTTGCTACTTTTTCTCTCAGTTGAACTGGTCTTGGCATCCATTCTATATCTATCAAAATCTTATCGTCTACTATTTTTCCCTCTGATACCTCTAATTTAGGATCATAGAAAACTCTAATTTTTTCTTTTGCAACTTGAGCCTCTTCACTTACAATATTTATTAAATCCTCACCTATTTCACAAACTTTTTCTTTAGACATTCCTGAAATTGTTATATATGGCATCTTAGTCCTCCTTAGTTAATAAAACTACACAGTAAGCTTTCATTCCCTCTCCACTTCCTGTAAAACCTAATTTTTCTTCAGTGGTAGCTTTTATACTAATATTTTCTATAGAAGTATTTAAAACTTTTCCTATATTTTCTCTCATCTTTGGTAAAAAATCTTTTAACTTAGGTTTCTGAGCCACTATTATAGAATCTATATTTCCTATTTTATATCCTCTTTCTCTTATAAGCTCCATAACTTTTCCCAATAAAATCATACTATCAATATTTAAATATTTATTGTCATTATCTGGAAAGTGTTGCCCTATATCACCTAAAGCTAAAGCTCCTAACATTGCATCCATTATACTATGAACAAGTACATCTGCATCTGAGTGTCCTAATAAACCTTTTTCGTAGGGTATCTCTACCCCACCTAAAATTAACTTTCTTCCCTCTACAAGTTTATGAACATCGTATCCATTACCTATTCTTATCAATTTTAGTTCCACTCCTTATAAATTTCATCATAAAAATTTACAATTTCTTCAACTGTAACTGTTGAAGTTCCTATTTTTCCAACCACTACTCCTGCTGCTGTATTTGCTATCTTTGCTGCTTCTTCCCAAGTAGCTCCAGCTGCTTTTGCTAAAGTGTAAACAGAAATTACAGTATCTCCTGCTCCGGTTACATCAAAAACTTCCTTAGCGAATGTTGGAATATTTGTTATTTTATCTTCTTCGTAAAGGCTTACACCTTCTTCACTTCTTGTCATCAATAAGTTATCAAGTTCTATTTTCTCTCTTATCTCTTTTCCAATCTCATCTATTGTTTTTTTACGTGGATTTCCTAAACAAAGTTCAGCTTCCTTTCTATTAGGAGTCATAGATGAAGCTCCAATGTAGTTTTCAACATTAGATGGTTTTGGATCTACTATAACTATTTTTCCTTTTTTCTTAGCTAATTTTATTATCTCTGTTGATACTCTTGGAGTAAGAACTCCCTTATCATAATCAGATAATATTATTCCATCTATTTCATCTATTGTGTTAGAAAACTTTTCTAGTATAGCATCTTCTAAAATAACATTTATATCTGATGGGTCTTCCCAGTCCAATCTTAAAAGTTGTTGACTTCCTGCCAATACTCTTCTCTTTACAATTGTCGGTCTCTCTTCACTTCTAATTATTGCAGAAGTATCCACACCTAAATTTTTCATAGCAGCTATTAAACGATCTCCATCAACATCGTCACCAACCAATCCATAACAATAACTTTTAGCTCCTAAAGTAGCAAGATTATTTATAACATTTCCTGCTCCTCCTAAAACAAATTTTTCTTTTTTTATTAAAACTACTGGTACTGGAGCTTCCGGAGATATTCTATCAACAGTTCCTATTAAATAATCATCTAACATTATATCTCCAACAACAGCTATTTTTACATTTTTAAAATTAGAAATAATTTCTACTAATCTTTCTTTCTTCATTTTTCCTCCAAACTAATACCTAGTAATATTTTTTACTTATATTTATTATTTTACTAATAATCTTTAAGAATAGCAAGTATTATATTTAGTTCATACTTTCAAAATTTTTTATCCCAAAATCTTCAAAACTGCCATTTTCTACCATATCAACTCTTAGTCTTATATATAAATCTGTTACTTCTTTGCTCTTTTTAGAATTTTTAAATAAAAATCCAATAACAGGAATTTCACCAACAATTGGAACCTTACTTTCTTGATTTTGAATTATCCCTTTTTTTAATCCACCTATAAAAACTGTCTCCCCATTTTTTAATCTAAGAGAGGTAGAAATATTTCTTGAAACCTTACTTCCATAATTTTCTTTAGAATTTTCACTACCACCTTCTCTTTCATTAAAAATTTTAAAATCACTACTTTCCATATCCAATTTTAAAGATATATAATCTTCATCTATTATTTCTGGTAAAACCTTAAAAACAATACCAGCCTCTCTAAAAATTGGCAGATATGTATTCTGGGAATTTTCTGTATTTTCCACCCTTTCTTGGCCTACTATTCTTTCTGTTATAATTTTTAAACTTCCCTCTTTTCCATTTGTAGTTACTATTGATGGAGTTGAACTAATCTTTAAATCTTGATTACTTTTTAAAAGATTTAACCCAAAATTTAAATAAGCATCATCGCTTCCAAAATTTGTAATATAATTAAATGTTGAGGAAAATATACTTCCAACCCCTTGAGTATAAGAACTATTTAATATTCCACCAATAAGTCCATTTTTAACTGGATTTTCTAAAGAATTTCTATCATATATCCAATTGAATCCAAGCTCTTGAAAAAGATTGTCCGTTATATCTAGAATCTGTATTGAAATTCTTATCTCCTTATTTGAATAACATATACTTTCTAAAATCTCTTTTACTTTTTCAACCTTTTTTTCCTCTCCACTTATATATAAAATATCTTTTTTATTATCCCTTAAAAGTTTTACTTGCTCTAAAAGATATTCTGGTAAAATATTTTCAATTTTTATATTTTCAAGATCTCCTATTTTTATTTTTTTTACAATAAATTCTTCTCCATTTTTTTCTTGATTCTCTTTTACCTTATATATTTTTTCTAAGAAAAGTTTTATTGTATTTTGCTTTTTATTTATGTCAATAATTTCTCCAACAACTTCGTACCCCTCTTTTTCTCCTCTAATAAAATATACTCCATAAGGGATATTATCTATTTTAAAGTTTCCATCCCTTGTGGTGTAACAAGGTTTTGAATATTCATCTAGTAAAGTTACCTTCACACCTTGTAAATTTTCATTGTAGTCACTAGATAGAACTTTTCCCAAAAGTATTCCTCTATTTTCTTTTTGCTCATCTCTTTTACTTATTAATATATGATTATTTTTATCTTTCATCACATACTCTTTAGAACTACAAAATATATCTAAGATGTCCAAAAAATTCTTATTTTTGTCTATATACAAGTAAACCTCATTATTTTTTATCTCATCTGAAGGAACTAAAGTTACCTTACTTTCCTCTGATAAAAATATTAAAAAATTTTCCACTGTAATTCCTGAAACATTTATTTCGTGGGGAAAAATATTCCCCTTTAATTTATCAAAATTTTTTCCCTCGTAGCCAAAAGAGAGTAAAGAAAACAAAAAATATATGGCTATATAAAATTTATTCATAATTTCCCCCATTTTCTATAAATAATTTTTTATTTTTAAGTATAATCTTATATTTCTTTTTACCTATCTCCACTATTTTTTCTTTGTTTATATAAATTTTTTTATATTTAGTTATTAAAATCCCAGTATTTTCATTTATAAATTCTATATCTTCTATATCTAAAATATCACTTGTTAAATTTCTACGTTCACCTTTATTTAATTGAAGTTTAGAATTTTTAGCAACTATGCAAAAAGAAAGATAAAGTCTAAAACTTTTTTCTTTTCTTTCTATTTCTAAACTCTTATTTAAAAGTAAAACCTTTCCATCTTTTTCAATATTTTCTATAAAATCAACTATATCATTCTCTTTTCCTAAAAGCTCATAAGAGATGAAATATCTATTATTATTTCCTCTTTCAGTTCTTCCTATATATAAAATTTCTAAAGAAAATTTTTCTAAGATCCTCTCTATATAAATGTTTGCCTCTCCTAAAGATGAAAATATAAAAGTACCTTCACTATTTTCTATTTCTTTTATACTTTTTTCTATTTCAATATTTTTTTCTTTTATCTTTTCATCTACAATATCTAATTTTTTCTCCAATAATATATTTTTATTTTTATAATCTTCTATCTCCTTATTTAAATTCAAATTTTTTTCTATTGGAGATACTACAAAGATATATAAAAAAATTACTCCAATTGCAAATATTACCAATTTATTCTTTAAATCAAACTCCTCCATTTAGTAACTTCACCTCTAAAATAAATTCATAACTTTTATCTTTCTTTTGAATATAATCAAAATTTATTTTTTCTATCCTCTTATCCTTTTCGACCCTACTTCCAAATTCAAATAATGAATTTAAATTTTGTCCATTACCTTTTAATATAATCTCTCCTTTTTTCCAAATTAATTTTTCTAATTGATATTCTTGAGGTAGAATATTTATAAGCCAAAAAATTTCCTCCATAAATTTTTTATTAAAAATATTATCTGTTACTTTTTCCTTTCCTAAATTTATAAATTTTTCATTTAGTTTTTCTAGTTCTGTTTTTTTTAAATTAAGATTTGTTTCTTTTAATTGGTAATTATCTTTTTGAAATTTTAATTTTTTTTCAAAATCTTTTTTAATAACTAAATTAATTATAAAAATTAAAATTAATATCCCTGTAAAATAAAATATAATTTTCTTTGAACTTGTTTTTCCGCTCTCTGAAAAAAGTTTTTTATAATCCTTTAAAATATTTTTCTTATTTACAACATATATCTCTTTAACTTTTATTCTATTTTTCAATAAAAATTCTATAAGAGTAGTTATAATAACTTCTTCCAAAATAAATATTTCACAGTTTTCATCTTCATCAAAAAAATAACAGGAAAAATAAAAATCTTTCTCCTCTGAAAGATTTGGTAAAATTTCCTGTTCTATATATTTTTTTATATTTATTTCCTCTGCATCTTCTTTTTCTAAAAACTCTTTTTTTAAAAAAATATCCTCTTCTAAAATAATATTTAAATCTCTATTTTTAAAAAGATTTTTTATTTTTTCTAAGTCCTCTCCTAAAGAGATAAATTCTCTTCTTTTTGTAATCAACTCTTTTTCACCAGAATATACTTGAAGTCTATCCTCAGAAATATATAAATCTACTTCTTCATTTTTAAAAAATTTTAACATCAATATCTCCTTTAGATTTTTCTATATTTTCCAAAGGATACCTATCCCCTTTAAAAAAATATTTTATATCTACTTTTCCATAAATTTCTAGTTGATATTTTGAGTCTTCCCCTATTCTAAAATTTTTTATCTCTTTTTTTAATTTTATTCTTACCATATTAAATCTATTAATATAAGAAAAATTCTTTATTAATTGAAAATAGTTATTTTTATTTGTTCCTTTAATATAAATCTTTTTTAAATGAGAATCTGTTTCCTCTATCCTTTTTATATAAATTTCATCTATATAATAATTGCTATCTGTCAAGATAAAACTATTTCCATAATTTTTTGTCCATATCTCCATCTTATCTTTTTTCAATAAATAATCTGAAATATTTTCTATTTCAATATCTTCTTGTATTTTCTTTTCTATGCTTTTCATATAAATTTTATAAATATTTTTTTCCAACTTTTCCTTCTTATCTTTTTGAATTTTTAACTTATTTATGCCAATTTTTTTTATCTGTTTTCTTATAACAAAACTACAAGTAAAAATACTCCAGCTAATTACAGATAAAATTCCAACTGTTATCAGAAGAATAAACCCTTTATTTTTCTTTGACATAAATAATATACTCCTCTTCCTGTCCTCTATATATAAAATTTATCCTCAATAAATTATTTTTTAACTTAAAATCTCCTTTTATTTCATCTAAAAAAACTTCTCTTTTTTCTGAATTACTAGCCTTTCTAAAAAACATATTTCCTGAAAAATAATAGTTTAAAATTATTTTTTTAGGCTCTCCATTTTCTTTTATAAAAATTTCATAATATAGCTTATTATTGTCTATAAACATATTTTTTCCTGATTTTACCTCTTCTAAAAAATATTCTATATTTTTCCTATAATTTACTTCTCTACTAAAATAATTTATAGATTTTTCTTTTATACCCATAGAATTAGAAAAAATTGAAAAACTTATTGTTATTATCATTGTTAAAATTCCCAAGGCTATTATCCCCTCTAACATTAAATATCCTCTGTTTTTCATTTTATTCCTCTATAATATTTTCTATATGTTGTTCATCTATTTCTATAACAGAAAAAAATATTTTTCCAATACTCTCATTATTTAAAATCACATCTTTTCCAATGATTTTAATATTTTTTATATTGTCTTTTGAAATATATTTAAAATTTCCAACCTCTTCCTCTCTATTATTTTTCATATTTTTTAAAGTCAACTTATTCTTATGATCAATAATACAATATGATTTTTCTTCTCTTTTTTCATTTAAATCTCTTTCCATTATATTTTCAATATTATTTACTATTCTTAATATTTCTTGATTTAAAACTAATTTTTTCACACTTTCAAAATTTTTATTTAGGATTATCAATAGATTTAAAATAATAACCAAAAAAATAAAAATACTAACAATTACATCCATCAATAAAAAACCTTTAGTTTTCATATAATTCTTCCCTTTATTATAATAAAAATAAAAGTAGATAGTATTATCACTGGAGCAAAAGGAATCTCTTCTTCCTCATATAATTTTTTATAAATTATTCCATAAATTGGAGATATTAAAAAAATAATATTATAATAGATCAATAGATAAATTAATCCAAAATATCCTAGATAAAATCCAATACTGGATAAAAGTTTTATATCTCCAAAACCAACTACCTCTTTTTTAAAAATTTTTTCTCCATATCCATAGAGTAAATTAAATAAAATTGAGTAGGTTCCCATTCCTATCAATTTATTTTCTAAATTTTCATTAAAAAAAATTATTTTTATAATTCCTAATATGATGATAGTAATTGTTAAAGCATCTGGTATTATTTTTTTCTTAAAATCTATAATTAAAATTATTAACAAAATTATCCCAAACAATATATCAATTATAGATCTTCCCATTTTATTCCTTTTAAAGTATATTGTCCCACACCATCCATTGGTAAAACCCATATCTTTACTCCATCTGATGCCTCTCCAACTGGAGCTTTAAAAGTGAATTTAACTTCTCCACCATATACTGCCTTTGTTTTTTCTTCTAAATTTTCTTTACTTCCACCTATTTCATACAATATCTCTTCTGAACTATCTAAATTTTTTATCAAATCTTTATATCCATTTGAAATATACTCTTTTAATTTTTCTACATCAGTCTTAGTTAAATTTCCATCTAATTTATCTTTTCCTAAACTATTACCGGTTTCCAAATTATACATTTCTGAGGCTGTTCTCAAACTATTTAATGTTGAAATAACTTTTGTTTCCTTTCCCAGAGCTAAATAATTAGAAATTTTTGGAGTTAAAAAAGTAGTAAATAAACCGATTATTCCCAAAACAACCAAAACTTCAATTAAAGAAAAACCTTTTTCCCTTTTATTCATTTTTCCCTCCCTAAATATTATCCATCATATTTAAAATAGGGGTGTATACTCCTATAAAAATTAAAACAACAATTATTCCGATTAAAATGATAGTTAATGGTTCTAAAAGTTTAATATATTTCTCAGATCTTTCTATTAATCTCTCCTTTCTTCTTAAAGAAATGAGATCAAACATTTTAGAAAGCTCTCCTATCTCTTCACCTGTTTTAATAAGTTCTATCTCTCCTTTTTGAAATATCTTCATAGCATCAACCGCTTTATTTATTTCATTCCCTTTTACCAATAAATCTCTAGTTTTTTCTAATTTTGATATAAAGAATTCATTTGAAATAGATTTTATTATTATTTCGATACTTTCACTAAAAGTTATCCCAGCCTCTAAAAAAATATTTATCATTTTTGAAAA
Source organism: Fusobacterium sp. (assembly GCF_029258315.1). GTDB lineage: Bacteria > Fusobacteriota > Fusobacteriia > Fusobacteriales > Fusobacteriaceae > Fusobacterium_B. The sequence goes on from NZ_JARHZE010000098.1 coordinate 11,587, forward strand.
ATAAGAGATAAAATTATCTTCTACTATATTTCTTATAAAACCAATTTTTATAAGAAATACAAAAAAATTATCTTTTATGGTTTTATTTTTCAATAAAAATTTAAATAAAACTATAAAAATAATAGTTCCAATAAAAATAAATAAAATATTTTCTGAGAAAAATATAATTATTTTTGTAACTAAAGTTATATTTTCTCTTCCTATAATTTCTATAAAGTTTGGCAAGATAAATTTTCCTAAAAAAAATAGAAGAACTATAATAATACAACTCACAATTTTAGGATAAATTAATATTTTCCTTATTTGTTTCTCTCTTTCTAGTTCTTCTCTTAGTCTTGTTTCTATTCCTTTAAAAGAATAATATATATTTCCTGTTTTCTCAGCTACTTTTAATATCATAAAATCCATATCTTTTAAAGGTAGTCCACTATTTTTAAATATCTCTGTTAACTTTTCTCCATTATTTATAGATTTTTTCATTTTATTACTATAAGCCAAGTATTTTTTATCTTCCTCTATAAATTCAATTATTCTATAAAATTGATACTTATTTTTTACAAAAAAACATAATTTAATAAAAAAATCTAATAAATCTTTTTTATCTAATTGTTTATTAAAAATATTTATATTTATGATCCTCACGAGAAAAAGTTTTTTCTCTCTTATCTCTTTTAAAACTTCATTTTTTTCATCTCTTTCAGAAAAACCAAATTTTATTTTTTTATTTTTATCATAAGCATAATAAAAAAATTTTTTCATATTAACACTCTCTTATAAGTTCATCTAAAGAAGTTCTACCACTTTCAACCAGATCCACTCCATTTTCTAAAAGAGATTTTATTCCTAATTCTTTTAATCTATTTTCTAGCTCTAAAACATTTATTTCAGAGGTAATTAATTTTTCAATATTATTGTCTATATACATAAATTCTCCTATGAGAATTCTATCTTTATAGCCTGTATAATTACATTTTTCACAACCTTGGTGAGTATAAATTTTATTTTTAAAAATTTTATTTTCAAGACCTAGAATTTTTAATTTTTCTTTATAGTTTTTATCCTCTATTTTACAATCTTCACAAAGTTTTCTGACAAGTCTTTGACTTTGTATACCTTTTATCCCAGCCGAAATCATATAGGGTTCTATTCCTAAGTTAATTAGTCTTTTAATGGCACTAGCTGTATTTTTAGTATGAAGTGTTGTTATTATTAAATGTCCTGTCAAAGAAGCTTTTACTGCGATCTCAGCTGTCTCTTTATCTCTTATCTCTCCAATCATTATTACGTCAGCATCCTGTCTTAAAATTGATTTTAATACCTTGGAAAAATCCAGTCCTATCTCTGGTTTACATTGGATTTGATTTATCCCTTCTACAATATACTCTACCGGATCCTCTATAGTAATTATATTTTTTTCAATACTATTAATTTCATTTAAAATAGCATACATTGAAGTTGTCTTTCCACTTCCCATAGGTCCTGATATGATTAACATTCCTGATTTTCTTTTTATGATCTCAAATAATCTGGAATAATATTCTTTATTAAATCCTAAATCTTGTAAATTTTTTTTAACAGTATCCTTGTATAAAATTCTTATAACTATTTTTTCTCCAAAATATGCGGGAACTATTGAAATTCTAAAATCTAATTCCTTATCTTTATAATTTCCATCTACTCTTCCATCTTGAGGCATTCTTTTTTCTGTTATATCCAAATTACATAATATTTTTATTCTCGAAATAAGAGGAGAATACATCTCTTGACTGTATTCTCCTTTATCTATTAGTACACCATCCACTCTATATCTAATTCTAAAATATTTTCCAAATGTCTCTATATGAATATCACTTGCATTAAGTTCAATTCCTTCTACAAAAATCTTATTTATAAAAATTTCAACTTTTGAATTCTCTTTAAAATTTATAGAAAAATCTGTGTTTAAAAATTTTATTTTTTCTTTTTTATTATTGTTTTCTCCATTCATTATTTAATTCCTCCACAGAGAATAATAATTCATGATATTTTAAAAGTTCCTTTTTTGAAATAGAAACTCCTGATATTTTTTTATAAATATTTATTTTTAAAATTTTATTTTCTTGAAAAGTGTAAGTAGCAATACGATATTTTATTTTTCCTGAATAATCAAGAATATAAGTGGTAAAAGAATCAGATAGATTTCCATCCATTGTAGTTGTAATTGATAATTTGTCGATCAGTTGAGAGCTTCCATTAATTGTATAAGGAACTAAGTAGGATAATTTTGTAGGAAGATTGATGGTCTCTTCTATTTTGTCAGTAATAGTTTTTATTTTTATATTCTTATCTAAATAATCTATATCTATTTTATAAATCATTCCAGTAGATAAACTTTTCAAAGTATACTCATCAATAACTTCTGAAATTTTAATAACTGCTTTTTCTAAATCCTTTTTCTCTTCTATATGTTTAAATGTTATAAAAGTAATTGAAAAAATACTTACTAAAATACCAAAAACTATTAATATTTCAATTAAAATAATCCCTTTTTCTTTATTTTTCATAATTTTTTATATACTTCCCTTTTGCTATGAGTCTAGTATATTTTTTCTGATATGTCAACAGTAAAAATCAAATATTTATATAAATTTTATTTAATTCTTTTAAATTAGCAAATAAAAATCTATAATAATTTTTAATAAAAAAATAAGCTATAAAAATTTTTTATAGCTCACAAGAAAAATTATTTTTATAAATTCACATCTTTTTATCAATATAAAAAATTTTTTTCAGAAATTTTATCTAGAAATTAGATTTCTTAAAATCAAAATTTTTAATCTTTCTTAATATTTATTTACTCTATTTAAAATTTATTTTCTAATTTTAAATCACTTTTTATATTTGATAGATTTTGATATTTATCACAATTTTTTTAATTTTTTGATTTTTTCTTTATTTTCCAATGATTTTTTTACAAAATAAATGTTTTAATAATATATTTTTTACTCTAAATCTTTTTTCTTTGCGCATAACTTTTTTACAAAAAATTAAAAAGTTGGCAAGTTCCTATCCTCCCAGAGGGCTGCCCCCCAAGTACTTTC
>NZ_JARHZE010000102.1 GCF_029258315.1 Fusobacterium sp.
TAGATTATATGATGAGGACATCGAAGTTAACAAAGAGTTACTTGAAAAACTAAAGAAAAAACATACTAAATAGGAAAATGGCACGATTTTTATCGTGCTATTTTTATTTTATTATTTGTGGGGAAGATTTTTCCCTACTTTTTTATACCTTATTTTTAAAGAGGTTATAGTATTTTATTATTTTAGATACTTTATTAAATTTTTATTTCTTCTATTTATGGAGAAAATTTTTTCCTACTATTTTTTTATAATTTTAATAAAGTTTTATATAATAATCTTTTTATTAATTTCTACTTTACTATTTCTTTATAGTTTTAGTTTTTTATGGGGAAGATTTTTCCCTACTTTATCTTTTTATAAATTTATTAATAATTTTATTAGTTTTTATTCTATTTATAAATTTAACATTACCTTTTATTATACTTTTTAAAATAAAGTTTTTTACCTTTTCCTTATGGGGAAGATTCTTCCCCATTAAAATTTCTGCTTGTATTTAAATGAGTTATAATCAGCAATTTATTTTTTACATTTTTTTTACATTATATAAATATAATTTTTACTTTGAAATGCTATTATCATAAAAGAGGTGATAGAATATGAAAAAAATAATTATTCTTAGTATGATAATAAGTTCTTTAGTCTATGCTAACGAGGTTAAAGTAGAAAAATATATAGTAAATCCAGGAGATTATAAAATCGTATATAGTGGAGAGGAGAGAGAATTTTTAACAGGTATAACTCCAGGTTATGGATCTGGACTAGCTTTTAAAGATATTAGTAACAATGGTTCTCTTGAATTTTATGGGATAAGTGATAGAGGTCCAAATACAGATCTCCCAAAATATATAAAAAAGGGTAAAGAGTTAAAGGGAAAATTCTTCCCCACACCTAAATTTAATCCAAGTATAGCCCTTATAAAAATAGATAGAAATGGGGCTATAATAAAAGATAAAATAGATTTAAAAACTCAATATGGTGATAAAATCTCTGGTAGAATAATACCGGAAAACCTAGTTGGAGCTATAAATGAGGTGGGATTTAACCTTGATATGTCTAAGATAAACAATGATATTTATGGATTGGACACAGAGGGGATAGCTATTGATAAAGAGGGGAACTTCTGGATCTGTGATGAGTATGGTCCTTTTATAATGAAGGTTGATAGAAGTGGAAAGATATTGGAAAAATACTCTCCTAAAGAGGGACTTCCAAATATTTTAAAATATAGAGTGCCTAATAGAGGGTTTGAAGGGATAACTGTTGATGAAAATGGAGATGTTTTCGCAATTATCCAAAGTCCTCTTGATGTAGAGAATGAAACTAAAAAAACTGCTAAATATACAAGAATTGTAAAATTTAATCCAAATACAAAAGAGTCAACTATGTATGCTTACCCTGTTGATAATGGTTATAAAGATTTCTCTAAGGCTAAAATTGGAGATATTACCTCAATAGGAGAGGGAAAATTCTTAGTTATTGAGCAGGGAAAACAAAATGATAAAATGGAAAATAGAATATATATGATTGATATAAATGGGGCGAGTAAAATAGAGGATAATGGGGATCTTGAATATGGAAAGGTTAAAGATTTAAAACCTGTTGAGAAAAAACTACTTATAGATCTAAGAGAATACGGCTGGGATTTAGAAAAGGCTGAAGGGATAACTTTATTACCTGATAAAAAAACAGTAGCTATTGTAAATGATAATGATTTTGGAATTGAAACTAGGATAGAAGATAGTGAATATAGTAATTCTAATTTTGAAGATTATACTTATAACGAAGATAAAAGAGAGTTTTATTATAAGGATAAAGTGGCTAAAAAGACAAAAGCAAGAATTACTCAAAATAGTGAAAAAGAAAGAGATAGCCAACTTTGGATATTTAAATTTAAAGATAAGATAGAGTAATATAATTTATTTAAATCTATACTAACTTTTGTCCAATAAATAACTTTCTATTTATAAAATTTTTAAACAATAAAAGAAAATTAAAAATTATTTGAAATAGTTTTAAAATCTGCTTCTAATAAATAATTTTTAAAATTTACTATATTAAAGTAAAAAGCCTAAAATAATCCTTAAAAAAATGGAGATATTAAGTAAAAACTTATATCTCCATTTTATTTTTCCAATAAAACCATTTATTTAAATTTTCTATCTGTTTAAAAATTAGAAACTCATATTTTACTAAAATATCCTCTCTATTTTTAACATTTTTATTATAAACTTCCCAAACATCATCTAAATTAAAAAGGCTAATATTTTCAAACTCTCCTAATTTTTCATCTATATCCCTAGGAACTGCCAAGTCTAAAAATATATATTTTTTCTCCTTTGATAAAATATCCTCCAACTCGCTTTTCTTTAGAACCAAGTGAGGAGCTGAGGTAGCACTTATTATAATATCCGAGTTAGCCACAGTTTGATTTTTGTTGTCAAACCCTATGACATCTACATCTTTATAAATATTTTTTATCTCAAGGGCCTTATGCTCTGTTCTATTTGTTATAGTTATATTTTTTACATTCTCTTTTACCAAAAGATGAAGAATACTTTGAGCTAAATCTCCAATCCCAAGGATTAAAACCCTTTTATTCTCCAGAATATTTATAGTATCCTTTATAAATTTTAAAGATATGGCCTCTAGTGATAGGGCATTGTGAGAGATTTGGCTCTCTGTCCTAAACTTTTTCCCAAGCTCTATCCCCTTATTGAAGATAACATTTAAAAATCCTGTGGTTATCTTTTCATCTAAGGCAGTCTGATAGGCTTTTTTTATTTGAGCTAGTATCTGATCCTCACCCTTTATTATAGAGTAAAATCCACAACCAACCTTATAAAGATACTCCACAGCCTCTTGACCTTTTTTTATAAATATCTTTTCATCAATAAAAAAATCTTTAAAATCTTTTGATTCTACCAAATCCTCTAGATTATTTTCTCCCAAATCCAAATAAAACTCAATACGCAAACAAGTCATAAGATTTACATATCCCTTTATAGCTCCATTTTCTTTTAGGGATTTTATAAATTTTTCTGGTTTTTTAGAGATAAATCTCTCCCTCTTAACTGTATCATATTCCAAGTGAGATATACCTATAACGACAAAATTATTTATATCCATTATAGTTTTATCTCTCCATTTTTTACCCAAGTAGCAATATCTTTAGCGTGATAAGTTATTATTATATCTGCACCTGCTCTTCTTATAGCATACATATTTTCCATAACAACTCTTTTTTCATCTATCCAACCGTTTAGACTTCCAGCCTTAACCATAGAATACTCACCACTTACATTATAAGCAACAGTTGGTAAAGATATAGAGTCAGAAACTGTTTTTATTACATCAAGATATGGAAGAGCTGGTTTTACCATTATAAAGTCTGCTCCTTCTTCAATATCTGCCTCAACCTCTCTTAAATAATCCTTTGAATTTCTAAAATCCATTTGATATGTTTTTCTATCTCCAAAGCTTGGAGCTGAGTCTGCTGCATCTCTAAATGGTCCATAGTAGCTAGAAGCATATTTAACACTGTATGCCATTATTGGAGTGTTTATATATCCATTTTCATCAAGGGCTTTTCTTATAGCATAAATTCTTCCATCCATCATATCAGAAGGAGCCACTATATCTGCACCTGCTTTTACATGAGATACTGCTATCTTTGAAAGATATTCTAAAGTCACATCATTATTTACATCACAGCCATTTAAAATACCACAGTGTCCGTGAGAAGTATATTCACACATGCAAACATCTGTTATAACTAAAAATTCTGGGAAGTTTGCCTTTATATATCTTACTCCCTCTTGAACTATTCCCTTATCATTATAGGCCTCACTACCTACCTCATCTTTTTTCTTAGGTATTCCAAATATTAAAAGTGATTTTATCCCTAAATCTCTTAAAGATTCAAGCTCATCTTTTAACATATCAATAGAATATCTGTATTGATTAGGCATAGAAGGGATTTCTTCTTTTATATTTTCCCCTTCCTCTATAAAAATTGGATATATTAATTGATCTAAACTGATACTTACATTTTTTACCATTTCTCTTAGTGTTGCACTCTGTCTTAATCTTCTTGTTCTTGTAAACATTTTTACTCCTTTCGGGAAATAAATTGGGACCGATATAAAATCGATCCCAAAAATTATTACTATCTTTTTGTAGATGTTTGACTAAAGTCTAACTCTTATTTAGAGAAGTCCATAGTTAACATTCTTTGATATTGTTTCCATCTTCTTTGAGCATCTGCTTTATTTTTTCTGAATAATTCATCTGCTTGAGCTGGATTTGCTTTTTTAAGAGTAGCATATCTTACTTCTCCTAATAAGTACTCTTCATATTTATCCCAGTTAGGTTCTTTACAGTCGATTACTAATGGGTTTTTACCTTCAGCTTCTAAAGCTGGGTTGTATCTGAATATTGGCCAGTATCCACATTCAGTAGCAAGTTTCATCTCTAATTGAGATTTGTTCATTCCTTTTCTGATTCCGTGGTTGATACATGGAGAGTAAGCAATGATTAAAGATGGTCCTTGGTGAGCTTCAGCTTCAGCAATAGCTTTTAAGTATTGTTGTTGGTTAGCTCCCATAGATACTTGTGCAACATAGATATGTCCATAAGACATTGCGATTGCAGCTAGATCTTTTTTCTTGAATGCTTTACCTGCAGCAGCGAATTTTGCAATTGCTCCTGTTGGAGTTGATTTAGATGCTTGTCCTCCAGTGTTAGAGTAAACTTCTGTATCTAGAACGATTACGTTAACGTCTTCGTTAGTTGCTAATACGTGGTCTAATCCTCCATAACCGATATCGTAAGCCCATCCGTCTCCACCGATTATCCATTGAGATTTTTTAACTAGGTATTGTTTTAAGTTTAAGATTTCTTTAGCTACTTGACATCCACAAGCTTCTAATGCTGGAACTAATTGATCTTTAACTTCTCTAGTTACTTTAGAAGAGTTTCTGTTTTCTATCCATTTTTTGAATAGAGCAGCTACTTCTTCACCAACTTGATCCATTCCTTTTTCCATTTCAGTTTGGATTCTGTCTCTTAAAGCTTCAACTGCAACGTGCATTCCCATTCCATACTCAGCGTTGTCTTCGAATAATGAAGATCCCCAAGATGGTCCGTGTCCTTCAGCGTTTTTACAGTATGGAGTTGAAGGAGATGATCCAGAGTAAATTGAAGAACATCCAGTTGCGTTAGCTACCATCATGTTTTCTCCAAATAATTGAGTTATAGCTTTTAAGTAAGGAGTTTCTCCACATCCTGGGCAAGCTCCGTTGAATTCAAATAATGGTTGAGCGAATTGAGAACCTTTAACTGTGTTCTTAGCCATTAATTGATCTTTATAAGTTACTTTGCTATATAAGTACTCAGCGTATACATCTTCTTTGTTTTCTTTAGCAGTATCGATAGGTACCATTACTAGAGCTTTTTCTTTAGCAGGACATACGTCAGCACAAGATCCACATCCAGTACAATCCATTACTGATACTTGCATTCTATATTTTAATCCATCGAATCCTTTTCCGATTGGGTTAGCTAATTCTAATCCTTCTGGAGCGTTTGCAACTTCAGCTTCATCTAATAAGAATGGTCTGATTGCAGCGTGAGGACATACATAAGCACATTGTCCACATTGGATACAGTTAGCCATTTTCCACTCAGGAACTGCTACTGCAACTCCTCTTTTTTCGTAAGCAGCTAATCCGTTTTCCATTGTTCCGTCTTCATATCCATTGAAAGCAGAAACTGGTAAGTCATATCCTCTTACGTGGTTAACTGGATAAGAGATATTTTCAGCATATGCTTTAGTTTTATCTTCGCATCCACATCCACAAGATGAACAACACTCTTCTGAACAAGCTTTAGTTTCTTCTACTGGAAGATCTTTCCAAGCTGGGTCAACTTTGATTTCAACTAATCCATCAGCACCAACGTCGATAGCGTCCCAGTTTAATTTAACTATGTCGTCACCTTTTTTAGCGTAAGATTTTTTAGCGTAATCTTTCATGTATTGTTGAGCTTCTTCGAATGGAATGATGTCAGCTAACTTGAAGAATGCAGATTGCATTATTGTGTTAGTTCTGTTTCCTAATCCGATTTCTTTAGCAAGTTTAGTTGCGTTGATTATATAGAATTTAGCTTCTTTTTCAGCTAATAATTTTTTGAAATCGTTAGGAATGTGGTGTAATAACTCTTCTTCTGTCCATACACAGTTTAATAAGAAAGTTCCACCTTGTTTTAAGTTGTTGATCATGTCATATTGTCCAACGTAAGCTGGTACTGAACATGCAACAAATGAAGGAGCGTTTAATAGATATGTAGATTTGATTGGTTGTTTACCGAATCTTAAGTGAGATCTAGTAACTCCTCCTGATTTTTTAGAGTCATATGCGAAGTATGCTTGTGCATATAAGTCTGTTTTGTCTCCAATGATTTTTATTGAGTTTTTGTTTGCTCCAACTGTACCGTCAGATCCTAATCCGAAGAATAGACATCCTTTTAGTCCTGGTTGAGAAACAACTGTATGGTTTGTAGCTGGTAATGAAGTGAATGTTACGTCATCTTCGATACCGATTGTAAATCCATTTTTAGGTTCAGCTTTTGTTAATTCGTCATATACTGCGAATATTTGAGCTGGAGTAGTATCTTTAGAAGAAAGTCCATATCTTCCACCTACGATTACTGGAGCGTTTTCCATTCCGTAGAATAATGCTCTTACATCAAGGTATAATGGTTCTCCTATTGATCCTGATTCTTTAGTTCTGTCTAAAACAGCAACTTTTTTAGCTGATTTAGGGAATACATCAAAGAAGTATTTAGAAGAGAATGGTCTGTATAAGTGAACTTTTACTAAACCTACTTTTTCTCCTTGTGCTACTAAGTAATCTACAACTTCTTCTGCTGATTCACAAACAGATCCCATTGCAACGATTACTCTTTCAGCTTCTGGGTGTCCTACATAGTTAAATGGTTTGTAGTCTCTTCCAGTTACTTTAGAGATTTCTCCCATGTAGTGGTTAACTACATCTGGAACTGCATCGTAGAATTTGTTTTGAGCTTCTCTTCCTTGGAAGTAGATGTCGTCGTTTTGAGCAGAACCTTTAGTTACTGGGAACTCAGGGTTTAAAGCTCTTTTTCTGAATTTTTCTACTGCGTCCATATCTATTAAGTTTTTGAATACTTCATAATCCATAACTTCAACTTTTTGAATTTCGTGAGAAGTTCTGAATCCATCAAAGAAATGCATAAATGGTATGCTAGATTTGATTGCTGATAAGTGAGCAACCCCTGCTAAGTCCATAACTTCTTGAACAGAGTTAGTACATAACATTGCAAATCCAGTTTGTCTTGCTGCATATATATCTTGGTGGTCTCCGAAGATTGATAATGCATGAGTAGATAATGCTCTTGCAGATACGTGTATAACACCAGGTAATAATTCTCCTGCTATTTTATACATATTAGGTATTTTTAATAATAACCCTTGAGAAGCTGTATAAGTTGTTGTTAAAGCCCCTGCTATTAAAGATCCGTGAACTGTTCCAGCAGCTCCTGCTTCTGATTGCATTTCAACTAATTTAACTGGTACATCAAAAATGTTTTTCATTCCTTTTGCTGCCCATTCGTCAGTATATTCTGCCATTGGTGATGATGGAGTGATAGGGTAAATTCCAGCTACTTCTGTAAACGCGTATGATGCATATGCTGCAGCTTGGTTACCGTCCATAGTTTGCATTTTTTTTGCCATTTTGTTTCCTCCCTTGACTTTTTGTTAAGTTTATCTATTTTGTTTTTTTGGCGTTAATTATTTAGATACTATTTCGAAAGTATCTCTAGCTATTGCTAGTTCTTCATTAGTTTGGATTTTAAAGATTTTAACTTTAGAGTCAGCTGCTGATAAGTCAACAGTTCCTTTCTTTCTAACTCCGTTAACTTCATGGTTCATTTTAATTCCCATAAATTCTAATCCTTCAACAACTCCTGCTCTTATATTAGCGGCATTCTCTCCGATTCCTCCTGTGAAGCAGATAGCGTCTAATCCACCTAATTGTGCTGCGTAGTTTCCTACATAAGCTTTTATTTTATATATGAACATTTCTTCAGCAAGTATTGCTCTCTTATCTCCTTCAGCAACTCCATTTTCCATGTCTCTGCAGTCAGAAGATTTTCCGAATACTCCTAAAATTCCTGATTGTTTGTTTAATCTTGCATCCATTTCTTTATCAGAAAGGTTTCTTTTTCCTTTGATGAATAATACAGCTGCTGGATCGATATCTCCACATCTAGTTCCCATCATTACACCTTGTAATGGAGTAAGTCCCATTGATGTATCAATACATTTTCCATCTTTAACAGCAGATATTGAAGCTCCGTTTCCTAAGTGGCAAACAATTATTTTTGAATGCTCAGGATTTCCTAAAGCTTTTAGACATTCTTCAGAAACAAATTTGTGAGATGTTCCGTGGAATCCATATTTTCTAACTTTTAATTCTGTGTAATCCTCATATGGTAAAGCATACATAAATGCTTTTGCTGGCATTGTTTGGTGGAATGCTGTGTCAAATACTCCAACGTTTGGTTTACCAGGCATTAATTCCATACAAGTTTCAATTCCCATTAAGTTTGCTGGGTTGTGAAGAGGTGCTAACTCATTGTTTGCTTCGATTCCTTTTAATACTTCTGGAGTTAAAAGAACTGATTTAGCAAATTCTTCTCCTCCGTGTACTACTCTGTGTCCGATAGCGTCTACTTCGTCAACAGAAGCAACTACACCGATCTCTTTGTCAGTTAAAGTATTTATAAGTAATGTTAATGCTTCTTTATGAGTAGGCATTGGGCTTAAGAATTCTTTTTCGAAATCTTTAGCTGGAACTTCATATTCCATTCTTGATCCTTCAATTCCTATTCTTTCGCATAATCCTTTTGCAAAAACTTCTCCACTTTCAGGATTTAATAATTGATATTTTAAAGATGAACTCCCACAATTTATAACTAATACTTTCATTAATACACTCCTCAATAATATTTTTAAATCTTTAATTTATTATTATTCTACTCCACACATAGCACAAGCTTGAGCTGAAGTTACAGCTGTAAGAACTACGATATCCTCTGCTGAACATCCTCTTGATAAGTCGTTGATAGGTGAAGCTAGTCCTTGAATGATTGGTCCGTAAGCGTTAGCCCCAGCTAATCTTTGAACTAATTTGTATCCGATATTTCCAGCTGATAATGTTGGGAATATTAATACGTTTGCATTTCCTGAAACGTCAGATAATGGAGCTTTTACTTCTCCAACTGATTTTACGATAGCTGCGTCAGCTTGTAATTCGTCGTCAAATCTGAATCCAACTTTTCTTTCTCTTAAGATAGCTCCAGCTGTTTTAACTAAGTCAACACATTCGTGGTTAGCTGATCCTTTAGTTGAGAATGTTAATAATGCTACTCTTGGGTTGATACCTGCTATTGTTTCAGCTGTTTCAGCTGCTGAAGTAGCGATATCTGCGATTTGCTCAGAAGTTGGTTTAGGAATTACTGAACAATCTCCGAATAATAATATATTTCCAAATAAATCTTGTTTTTGAGTTAATTCCATTACGAATACAGAAGAAACTGTTTTTACTCCTGGTTTAGTTCCAATAACTTGAATTCCAGCTCTTAATACGTTAGCTGTTGGTGATAAAGATCCTGATACCATTCCATCAGCATCTCCCATTTTAACAAGCATAGCTCCTAAGAAGTTTACGTCTGTTGTTAAGATTTCTTTTGCTTTTTCAAAAGTCATTCCTTTTTTTGCTCTCATTTCAGCAAATTTGTGAGCATATTCATCCATTCTTTCAAATTTTTCTGGATCAACTATTTTTGCTCCTTCTAAAGAGATCTCATATGCTTTAGCGTCTAAAGCTATTCTCTCTGCATTACCTATTAATACAGGACGAGCTAATCTCTCTTTTAATATTTCTGCTGTTGCTCTTAAAACTCTTTCATCAGTAGCTTCAGGTAAAACTATTCTACTATAAGCTTGTAAAGCTTTTTTTCTTACTTTTCCTAAAAAACTCACTTTTATTCCTCCTTAAGACTTCATTGATAACTTTAAATGTCTATTTTCCACTGTTAAACAGTATTAAACACATTGTAAATTCTTTCACATATATATTAACAAATTTTCCAATTATTTACAAGATTTTTTTTGCTTTTTTGACAACTTATCTTGCAGTGTATGAAAAAGATATTCTTGTGTATTATAAAAATATTTTAATCAAAGATTGCATCGATATAATCTTTTGCATTGAACTCTCTTAAATCCTCTATCTTTTCCCCAACACCAATATATTTAATAGGCTTTTTGATCTCTTCCGATATGCTAAATACTATTCCTCCCTTAGCTGTACCGTCAAGTTTTGTAACTATAAACCCTGTTAACTTTGTGGCCTCATTAAATATTTTAGCTTGAGTAAGTCCATTTTGTCCAGTAGTTCCGTCAATAACTAGGATAGATTCATATCTGCTATGTCCTAATTTTTTTAAGATTATATTATTTATCTTTTCTAACTCTTTCATAAGGTTGCTTTTGTTGTGTAATCTTCCAGCTGTATCAATTATTAATATATCTGCTTTTTTGTCCTGTGCCACTTGAATTGCGTCAAAGACTACTGCTCCCGGATCACTTCCTTGCTCCTTTTTAACAATTTCTACATCAGCTCTTTGTCCCCACTCTTCAAGTTGCTCAATAGCTGCTGCTCTAAATGTATCAGCTGCACCAACTATAACTTTTTTACCTTCAGCCTTGTACTTTTTAGCTAATTTTCCTATTGTTGTAGTTTTTCCTACTCCGTTTACCCCTACTACTAAGACAACATTTAATTCACCATCAACTATATCAAGTTTATTACCCTCAGTTATTAAGAATTTACTCATTACCTCTTTTAATACTTCGTAAATATCCTCTGGATTTGTAATCCCTCTTTTTCCAACCTCTTTTTCTAATTCAGTTGTTATCTTCATTGTCATATCGAACCCGATATCTGATTGTATTAAAATTTCTTCAAGCTCTTCATATAACTCTTCATCAATAGTTGTTCTTCCTGTGAATATATTTTTTATCTTTTGGAATAAACCTTCTCTTGTTCTAAATAATTTTTCTTTTAAACTTGCAAAGAAACCTTTTTTCTCCTCTTTCTTTTCCTCTTTTTCTTCTCTATCTTCTACTTCTTCAATCTCTGGAGATTTTTCCTCTGTAACAGTCTCTTCAATTATAATTTTCGACTCTACTTCTTCATTTCCTTTTTTTTCTAAAGAATTTTTTTCTTCTTTTTCTTCTATAACATTTTCAGATATTTGAACCACTTCTTTTATATCTTTTTCTTGTGGTTTAGGCTCTAGTTCCTTTGATTCTTCTAACTCTTTTGCCCCTTCTAAAATCTCTTCTTCTAATTTTTCTTCTTTCTCTTCTTTTATCTCTTCAACTAGATTTTCAGCCTCTTCAAACTCTTTTTCAAGTTTAATTTCTTCTATCTCTTGAGGCTCTTCCTCTTTTATCTCTTCTTTTTCTTCAAGGACTTCCTTTTCCTCTTCTATCTCCTCTTGTTTTTTCTTTCTCCCAAAAAGTCTATCAAAAAATCCCATTTTTACCTCCTAAAATATTTCTTGGTATTTTCCTTATTTTCCTTTTTATCTTATCATAAAATTCAGTTTTTTTCAATAATTTACTATAATCATAGGGTTAGTTAAAGTTTTGTTGCAAAAAATATCTTTCTATTATAAAATAAAATATATTATAAAAAATAAAGGAAAGGATAGGAATGAGTGCAAAACATTTAGAAATATTAATAGATGAATTTAACAAACTTCCTGGGATAGGGAGAAAATCTGCCACAAGACTTGCTTTTCACATTATAAACTCCGATGAAAAAGAGGTTAATAATTTTATAAAAGCTCTACAAGACTCTAAATCTCTTGTAAAAAAATGTAAGGTTTGTGGGAACTTTTGTGAAACTGATACCTGTGATATCTGTGATAATATGATGAGAGATCACCAGACTATATGTGTGGTTGAGGACTCTAAGGATATTATGAACTTGGAAAAAACTGGTAAATACAATGGAGTTTATCATATTTTAAATGGTAAGATAGCCCCTCTTGACGGTGTTACACCTGATAAACTTAATATTAAATCTCTTCTTGAGAGGGTTACTAATGAGGATATAAAGGAGATAATATTCGCCTTAAGCTCTGACTTAGAGGGGGAAACTACTGTTTTATACCTTACAAAACTTTTAAAACCTTTTGGGGTAACTGTTTCAAAACTTGCTAGTGGTATCCCTATGGGTGGTAATATTGAGTATGCTGATAATGCTACTATTGCAAAGGCTCTTGAGGGTAGAGAAGTTTTATAATTTGTCTTGGATTTGTGGGGAAGATTTTTCCCCACTTTTTTTCTTTTGATATTTATTTGAGTTATATCTATTTTAATTTTATGTTATATATATATGTATATAATAGTAAAGATTTTTTTAATTGTTTTTAGATATTAAATATTAATTATTAAAATTAATTTTTACATTCTATAAAGATTAATTTTTTAATTTAAAATTCTCTACTAATATTATTTTATAATTATACTTTTTATTTCTTTTTTATTGTAGCTATTTTTATTTAAGACTATCTATATTTTATTTTTAAAATCTATTTTAGAATATTATAAAAAATTTAATTTATTAGTAGGGAAGATTTTTCCCCATAAAAAAAAGATGTTACAAACTATAAAGTCTGTAACACCTTAATAAATTAATATAGTGATTTTATTAGCTCAACAACATAATCATAAACTCTCTCAGTAGAGTCTATCTCTAAAATCTCACTAGGTGTATGGACATCTTTTAAATTAGGTCCAACACTTATAAAATCTATATTTGGATAGTTTTGAGATAATGCCCCACACTCAAGCCC
>NZ_JARHZE010000004.1 GCF_029258315.1 Fusobacterium sp.
GGAGAAAATATGAAAAAGATAATTATTTTAATAAACTTTGTAATAATTTCATTGGTAAGTTACTCTTTAAATTTTTCTGTAGTTCCAACTAGATTTGAGGTAGAATTAGGAAAAATTACAACAAATGAGGTTTATATTATAAATAATACAACAGAACCTATGAGATTAGAGGCCTATGTAGAATCTGATAAAAAATTTGGTGAAAATTATAATCTAAATGAAGACATAGTAATTTTCCCTAAAAAAATATTTGTAAAACCAGGAGCAAGACAGACAGTTAGATTTAGAGTTAAACCAAATTCCGAATATTCAAATGGTGAGTATAAAAGTTATATAACTTTTAAAGAAGTTCCATATGACTTAAAAAGTGAGATAAAAACAGTAAAGAGAATGAGTGGAGCCAATGTAAGTGTATTAACAGAGATTGGAATACCAGTTTATGGTTATAAGGGAGATCAGATAGTAGAGGCAAATATTGAAAAATTAGATGTTAAAAGAATGAAGAAAAGTATTTCAGTTGATATTTTAGTAGAATCAAAAGGAAATTCATCATTAAAACTATTTTATGAGTTAGTTTCAGTAGGTTTAAATGAAAATAATAAAGGAAAAATAGGAATGTCTTCAAGAGAGGGAAAAGTAAAAATATCAGCAGGGATTCCTATTCCTGAAAAACTTTTAAATAAAAAAATAAAATTGATAATAAAAGATCAAAATAATAAAGTTTACTATGATAAAATAATTTAATATACAATAAAAATTGCTAAAGAGAGTGGTCTTTAGCTTTTTTTATTATAGAATATTAAACTAAATAGAAAATAAAAATTTAATAAAATTGATAAAATGTGGTATAATATAAAGATTAAAAATTTGGGAGGAAGAAATGATAAAAAGATTTATAAGTTATTATAAACCACATAAAAAAATATTTACATTAGATATGTTGGCTTCATTTTTAATAGCATGTTTAGGGATGTTTTATCCTATTTCAACAAGGATAATGCTTAATAAATTTATTCCAGAAAAAAATTATGATATGATATATATTTTAGGGGGAATACTTTTTATTACATATGTTGTAAGAATGTTATTAAGATATTTCGTTCAATATTATGGGCATATTATGGGTGTAAAAATGCAAGCTCAGATGAGAAAAGAGATGTTTAAAAAAATACAATCTCTACCTTATTCCTATTATGATAACCACGAAACAGGAAAAATTATGTCAAGAATGACAAATGATTTAATGGATATGAGTGAGTTGGCTCATCATGCTCCAGAAAACTTTTTTATTTTTGGAATAATGATAGTAGGATCTTTTATTTATCTGATGACAATAGAGAAAAGTTTAACTTTAATTATATTTGCTTGTGTTCCAGTAATGATAATTGTTTCAGCTACTTTTAAAAATAGAATGAGAGAAGCATTTATGGAAAGTAGAAAAAATATAGCTGTAATAAATGCCTCTTTAGAAAGTAGTATTTCAGGGATAAGAGTAACAAAAGCTTTTAATAATTCAAAAATTGAAGAGGGAAAATTTGATATTGGAAATAATGCTTTTGTAGAATCAAGAAGAAAAGCGTACAAAGCTATGGGACAATTTTTCTCATCTACAACTTTTATAACTGATGTTTTTAATGTTATAGTTCTTATAGCTGGCGGAATATTTTTATTTAAAAATAAGATAAATGCAGGGGACTATGCAGCTTTTATTATTTCAGTTAATCTATTTATAAATCCGCTTACAAAAGTGATAGATTTTACAGAACAATATCAAAATGGAGTTACAGGATTTAAAAGATTTTTAGAAATCATAGATGAAAATCCAGAAGAGGATTCTAAGAATGCAAAAAATATAGCTAATATAAAAGGGGAAATAGAATTTAATAATGTAAGTTTCTCATATGTTAAAGAGAAGCAAATTTTAAAAGATATATCTTTTAAAATACCAGCTGGAAAGAAAGTAGCTCTTGTGGGACCAAGTGGAGAGGGAAAAACTACAATATGTCACTTAATACCAAATTTCTATAAAATTTCATCAGGAGAGATAAAAATAGACGGAATTAATATAGATGATATTACTTTGGAGTCTTTAAGAAATAATATTGGAATAGTTCAGCAAGATGTTTATCTTTTTGGTGGAAGTATAAAAGAAAATATTTTATACGGAAAACCAGATGCAAGTGATGAAGAGATATTTGAAGCGGCCAAAAAAGCAAATATTCACGATTATATTATGAGTTTAGAAAATGGATATGATACAGAGATAGGAGAGAGAGGGGTAAAACTTTCTGGAGGACAGAAACAAAGATTATCCATTGCAAGAGTTTTCCTAAAAAATCCGACTATTTTAATTTTAGATGAGGCAACAAGTGCTTTAGATAATACAACTGAGATTTTTATTCAAAAAGAATTGGAAGAACTTTCAAAGGGAAGAACAACTTTAGTTGTAGCTCATAGATTATCAACAATAAAAAATGCTGATGAAATTTTTGTTATTCAAGATGGGAATATAAAAGAGAAAGGAAATCACCAAGAACTTTTAGAAGCAAAAGGAATCTATTACAAACTTTATTCAAGTATGTTTAATAATTAAAAGGGTAGATAAACTAACGTTTCAAAGGAGGAAGATATGAAAGTTTTATTATTAAATGGAAGTCCAAGAGTAGGAGGAAATACTGAAACAGCTTTAAAAGCAGTTGAAGAGGGATTTAAGTTAAATACCAAAGATGAAGTGGAAGTGTTAAATGTAAGAGAGTATGAGATAGCTGGATGTAAGGGTTGTGATTATTGTAGAACTACAGAGGATGGAAGTTGTATAACTAAAGATGATGGAATAATGATAGCTGGAAAAGTATTAGATGCTGATGTAGTTATTTTTGCATCACCAGTTTATTGGTGGGGAATATCTTCTCAATTAAAGACAGCTATTGATAGAATTTATATGAAAGGTCCTTTCTTAACAATAAAATCTAAAAAAATAGGAGTTATTGCGATTGGTGGAGCTACTTTAGATGATCCAGAGTATGAAATAATAGGAAAACAATTTGAATGTATAGCAGAATATTTAAATTGGAAATTAGTTGGGGAAAAATATATTTCAGCATCAGAGAAAAAAGATTTAAGTAAAGATATAGAAAGTGTAAATCAACTTAAAGAATTTTATAAAAAATTTATCTAAAAAAATAAAAATTGAGGCAGAATTAAAATTCTAAAAGGAAGTAAATTTTGCCTCAATTTTTTATAAATTAGAATTATTTATTTAATTTTTTTTCTGGGAAATATTTAACTAATATTTTTTCATAAGTTCCATTTGCAACAATAGCATCAAAGGCTTTATTAATATCATCAGCTAATTTTTTATTTCCTTTTTTAACAGCTATTGATTCTCCCGGAGTATCATTGAAAATAGTATCAGTTACTTTAACTCCTTTGATATTTTTTAAATAATTTTCAGCAACTTGAGCATCCACAACAACAGCATTTATTTTATTTTGTTTTAAAGCCATTAAAGCTCCAGTAAAAGAATCATAACGAACTATGTTAGCACCAAGTTTTTTAGAAACTTCTTCTTGTTTAGTTCCTAGTTGAACCCCAACAGTTTTTCCATCTAGATTTTCTTTTTTGACAATAACAGTTTCATTTTCATTTACAACAACAGCATCTCCAGTTTGGAAATTTAAATAAGGTTTAGAGAAATCAACTGCTTTTAATCTTTCTTCAGTAGGTCCCATTCCAGCAATAACAGCATCTATTTTACCCATTTGTAAAGCAGGTAAAAGTCCATCAAAGCTCATATTATTCCATTTAACAGTGTAACCTAATTCTTCAGCAATAGCTTCCATAAGTTCAATATCAAACCCTACGATTTTGTCCCCCTCTAAATACTCATAAGGTTTAAATTCAGCATTTGTTCCCACATAAAGTTTCTTAGCTCCAAAACTAGAAACAAATAAAACCATTGATAAAAGTAAAACTAATAATTTTTTCATAATTTCCTCCTTAAAATTTTTATATTAAAGTTTTTTTCATTTCATTAAATTCTTTTTTTATTTCTTCTAAAAGAGATTTGTCCTCTAAAATATTTTTTCCAGTCATCACAAGGGCAAATATAGCTTCTTTCATTCCCTCATAAGCTTTTTTGGAAATAGAGGATTTTGCAAATTCAATACTATGTCCTATTAATTCATCTTCAGATATTGGAAAATAAGTATGGATAGTTGGACAGTGATGACTTACATCTCCACAATCACTTGATCCAGTAGGACTAGCTAATGGAATATTTTTTATTCCTTGAACTTCTAAGTTTTTAGTATAAATTTCTGATAGTTTTTCATTTGTAACAAGATGTTTAAAAGTATATTCATAATTTTCTACTTCTAAAGTTGTACCAGTGGCAAGAGCTGCTCCTTTAGCACAATTTTTTACTTTTTCACTTAATTTAAGCATCTCTTTAGTAGTTGCTTCTCTCACATAAAAGTTAGCAACTGCTAAATCAGGAATAATATTTGCAGCCTGTCCACCGTTAGAAATTATTCCATGTATTCTAGAGGTATCTTTAATCTGTTGTCTTAAAGCATTAATACTATTAAATAATTGAATGACAGCATCCAAAGCATTGATTCCATTATACGGATCTCCAGCAGCATGAGCTGTTTTACCCTTAAAAGTAAATTGAAGAGCTTCCATAGCTTGAGTGGTACTGCTTCTTTCGTGATTTTTTCCAGTTGGATGAGAAAGCATAGCCACATCTAAAGAATCAAAACATCCAGCATCAGCCATATCAACTTTAGCTCCAAAAGTTTCTTCAGCAGGAGTTCCATAGACAAGAACCTCTCCACCAAACTCATCTACAAATTCTTTTAAAAGAATACCAGCTCCAATACTAGTAGTTCCTAGAATATTATGTCCACAGCCGTGTCCAATCTCAGGTAAGGCATCATACTCGGCAAGGTAACCTATTTTTGGACCAAATTTTTTAGAACTATACTTTGCAAGATAAGCAGTTTCAATTCCAATATAATTATCTTCCACTTCAAATCCATATTTTTTCAAAATATCTTTATGAGCTTTACAAGCTTTAAACTCTTTTCTCCCTAATTCAGGATTAGCATAAATATATTCATTTAAATTTTTTAAATCCTCAAATATTAAATTAAATTTTTCTTCTAAATTTTTTAAAATCTCCATTATTTTTCATCCCCCTTGAAAAAATTGTATAAAAAAAACCAGTCTAGTCTTTTTTAAACTAAAACTGGTTTAAATTTTATTTTTGTACAACAAAAAGAAATTTATACTATCTTAATTTATAAAAAGACAAAATAAACATTTTAAATTTATATTTAGTTGTCTTTTCCTTGATAGCATCATTTCAATTCCTCCATAAATTTTATTTTGTACATTGTATAAAATACTTTCTCTTTTGTCAAGAAAAATTTTTATTTTTCTATCCAAGTTTCAATCTTATTAATAATTTCTTGAATATCATTGATTAATTTACAAGTATGATATCCATCAGCAACAGCATGATTTATAAATATAGAGATTGGGACAAAAGTTTTTTTATGTTTTTCAAAATATTTTCCAAAGGTGATAACAGGAAACAACATTTTAGATTCAGTATAGGTATCATCAGCACAACTTGTAAAACTTAACCAAGGTAAACAAGAGATAGGGCAGAAATTTTTTCCTCTTCCTGACTTAGCTTTAATTCCTTTTACATCTTTATATTTTTCAATATCTTCAATTACATTTTTATAAAAGATTTTAAAATTTTCATCATATTCACTCCAAATATCTGAAAAAGTTTTATCATCTCTATGAAATATTGTATAAGAGGGAACCACATAATCCCAATAACCAAGATTTCCCTCATTATCATAGTCCGTTCTAAACTCTTTATTTTGATTAACCCCTTTTATAATACAGAAAAGCATAGTCGGAAAAAATTTTAGATTTTTTTCTTTGATTTTCTCTAAAAGTAAAGTTATATCTAATTCAGCAGTCAGACTATAATTTGTTTTTACAAGATTAGTATAATAATTAAAGTGCTCTTTTCTTTCCCAAGTTTCAAAATCTATTTTATTAAACATTGTTATCCCTTCCTTTTTAAATTTCTTCAGGTGTAATAACTATTATTGAATTAAAAATATTATAAGTTACAAAACCAAGAGGTGCTCCCTTAGGTTTATTTAAATTTTTCTTTTGAGTGTAATCGACAGTAACTTTTTCCTTTGCGTGAGCTTTAGAATAATATGCTGAAAGAGTAGCTATTTTTTCTATAAACTCTGGACTGTCTTCGAAGTCATCTTTTTTTACAATAAAGTGAGAACCTGGAAGATCTTTTATATGGAACCATATATCTTCTTTTCTAGCAAATTTAAAAGTTAAGTAATCATTTTCTTTGTTGTTTCTACCAAAATAAATAGTCTTTCCATTTATTTCAATAGTTCCATAAGGAAGTTCAACAATCTTTTTCTTACCTTTTTTAGTATTTTTTCTTTTTATATATTTCTCTTCAATAAGTTCATTTTCTATATTTTTTAACTCATCAGTTGTTTTACTTTTTTCAATGAAAGATAGGACACTATCTAAATAGAAAATTTTATTTTCAAATTCTTCCAATCTTTTTTTAGATATTTCAAGTCCTCTTTTCATCTTTGAAGATTTTTTATATATCTTTTCAAGATTTGATTGAGGAGAAAGTAAAGGATCAAGACTTATATCTATATAACAATTATTATAAAAGTCATAGGCATTAACAATCTTATCTCCTCTTTTTATATTGTATAAAACAGAGGCTAAAACATCTCCTAGTTCTTTAAATTTATTATAATCCTTCATTATTTCAATATCTTTTTTTATATTTTTTATAATTTTTTCAGATTTTTTTATCTCTTTTTCAACTGTTCCAGTAAGTTGAATCTTTAAAAGATTAAAAGTATTTGAAAGAGATTTTAACTTTATATAAGTATTTATCATTTCTCCAAAACTATTAAATTCAGATAAAGAATCATACTCTTTTGGTTTTATTCTTAAAACAGTAGCAAGAATAGGAGTTTTATCTTTGAAATAAATTTTTGGAGAGATTTTTTCACTTAAAATTTCTTGTAAATCTTCGAAAGAATTTATTTCATTTTTTAATAATTTTCCTATTCCTTCAAGGGAATCAATGATACCATCATTAATTAAAATAGTATCAAAATCATCTTTTTTTATTTCAAAAGGATTTAATTTTTTAGTAACAACAGGTTGAGTATACTCTTCCCCATTGAATAAAGTACGAAGAGAATTATCCTCAATAGATTTTTTCTTTAAAACTGAAATAATTTTATTTGAACCATCAGTTAAGATTATATTAGAATATTTTCCCATTATTTCAAAATAAATAAAATTATTTTGAACTTGTCCAAGTTCATTTATTTTTGAAAAAGAAAATCTTAAAATTCTATCCAGTCCAAGTTGATCGATTTTAACAAGGGCAGAATTTACAATATATTTCCTTACCATCAAAAGAAAATGAGAACTTTCTTCTAAAAGATTTTCTTCCTTATCTTCATTTATATAACAAAGTGGCATTGACGGATTGCAAGAAAAAAATAGAGGTTTTTTTCCAAAATGAAGTGTTAAAGAAAGGGAAGAATTTTGAAAAATCTTCCCAACTTTTTTGTTTAATAAATTTTCTTCTATCTCTATTTTTATTTTAGATAAGGAAACTCCATCTAAATAAAACATTAATCCTCAGCCTTAACAACAATTATATTTTTAGCATCTAATACATTTACCTCTAAGATAGTTCCGTCCTCTTTCTTAAGAGCTACATTATTAGAATCTTTTCCTGGTAAAACCTCGATAGTGCTGTAATGAGCAATACCTCTATCTAAGAAATAATCTTGGATAATAGGTGTACCTTTGATTTCAGCAACAGACACACGACTATTTACAGGGAATTCAGTTATAGGAAGTGGTTTTAAAAACTCAGTTTTATTTCTTAAATTTGCTAAAAGTTTATTAAAAGTTTTTAAGAATGTTTCAACTTCCTCTTCAGTAAGTTTTTCAGTTATAGATAAAGTTATCATTTTATGATAATTATTATGATAATCTAGTGCTTGTATCCCTTTTTTAGAAAGAGAAACATAAACTTTTCTTCTATCAGCATTAGAACGAACTCTTGAAACAAATCCTTTCTCTCCAAGTTTTGTAATGGCAACAGTAGCAGTTCCCATAGTGATATCAAGTCTATCTGATAACTCATTCATAGTAAGAGAATCTTCACCAATAGCTTCAATAATATGTAATTCTGTATGTGTTAAACATTTTATTCCATTTTTTAAAGCCATATCTTCTGATTCATAAAATAATTTATAAAATTTTTCAAAGACATCGTTTAATTCATCAACATATTTTGCCATTTAGTCCTCCTTTTTAAGGCTAGCAATTCTTTCTTTATAATCTCCACCAAATACATAAGAACCTGCTACAAATACGTTAGCACCAGCTTCGATACATTTAGTTATAGTTTTATCATTTATTCCACCATCTACTTCAATATCAACATTAGCGTTCATTTTTCTAATCTCTTTTATTTTTTCAACAGAGCTTTCAATAAATGATTGTCCACCAAATCCAGGGTTAACACTCATAACAAGGACTAAATCTAGATCATCAATTATATATCTTAAAGCTTCATGTGAAGTAGAAGGATTTAAAGAAACTCCAGCTTTTACTCCATAAGATTTTATTTGTTGTATAACTCTGTGAAGATGGATAGTTGATTCTGCATGAACTACTATTAGATCAGCTCCAGCTTTTACAAAATCTTCGATATATCTTTCTGGATTATTTATCATTAAGTGTACATCAAAAACTAGATCAGTTTTTTTTCTGATAGCTTTAATAACAGGAGGTCCAAAAGTTATATTAGGAACAAACATTCCGTCCATAACATCAATATGTACCCAGTCAGCTCCAGCTTTGTCTATACTAACTACTTCTTCCCCCAATCTACTAAAGTCTGCTGACAAAATAGAAGGAGCTATTTTAATATTTTTCATAATTATTCCACCTTTCAATTTTTAGTTTTTCATAGACTTTTTTATAAAAGTCATATCTTATTTTAGAAATTTTTTCTTTTTCTACTAAATCTTTTATTAAACAACCAGGTTCACTGATATGATGACAATTTAAAAATTTACAATGTTCTCCCTCGTTTATATAAAACTCTTTAAAAAGGGAGATTAATTCAGCAAAATCTTTTATAGGAGGAAGTTCAATAGAAGAAAATCCAGGAGTATCAATAACATATCCTCCACAGATTGAAGGGATAAATTTAGAATCTCTAGTAGTATGTTTACCAGCTCTTAATCTTTTACTAGTTTCACCGACAACTAATTTTTCTTCATTTTGAAGGAGATTTAAAATACTAGATTTTCCAACCCCACTTGGTCCTCCAAATGCCACAGTTTTTCCAGTTATAAAATTTATAACATCCTGTACTCCAATATCTTTATAAGTTGAAACAAAAAATAATGGAATATCAATTTTTTCTAAATAACTTAATTTTTCTTTTAAAGAAGAGATCTCCTCTTCAGTCAAAAGATCTATCTTATTAATTATTACAATAGGATCTATTTTATAGTAAATGCTATTAAGTATCAAAGTATTTAACCTATCTAAATCAACATCTGGATCTTTTCCAGCAAATTGAATAACTAAATAATCTATATTGGAAACCAAAGGTCTATTTATCATATTTTTTCTAGGATAAACTTCTACAATAGAATTGTCTTCAGAGATCTCTACAATATCCCCAACCACACAATTATCTTTTTTATCCTTTCTTTTTAATATACCTCTAAGTTTACACTCATAAACTTCATTACCACTTTTTACATAGTAAAATCCTTGGATTTTATTTATAACATTTCCCTTAATAATATCATCTCCTAATAATTATTCTGTAATAGTAAGATTTACACTAGAACCAGCAGAAATATGACTGTTAACTCCAACACTAAGATCAACAATAATATTTGGCTCCAATCCATCTATTTTTACTTTTTCTGTTTTTCCAATAAAGATTGAATTTTCTTTTAAAAGACGTTCAGCTTCCACTAAAGTATAACCAATTACATCGGGCACTTTAACGATTCTATTTTGAGAACGACCACTGACTAAAAGAGATATTCCATCTTTAATATTGACATTTTCACCTCTACCTGGATTAGTAGTAATTATACAGTTGTAAGAAAGAGGAGAATTTGTTCTTGAAATTCTATTTATTTTTATTCTTTTTTCCTCTAAAAGATTTTTAACAGAAAATAGTTGTTGTCCTTCAAATTCAGGAACTGTAAAATAATTTTCTCCCATACTAACCCAAACTTTTATGGTTCTACCTTTTTTTATTATATGTTTCTCCTTAGGCTCTTGCATAAAAATTTGTCCCTCTGGGTAAGATGAAAAATCTTTTCCAGCAACTTGAATTTTTATAATATTTTTGCTCGTCAAACTTTCTACTTCCTCTGGAGTTAGTCCAATTACATTTGGAGTGTAATAAAAATTTTTATTGAAATATGTGTCTAATGCCCAATATCCTAAAAAATATGTTGAAGCTAGTAAAGATATTGTACAACTAACTACAACTAACAGTTTTTTTTTCATCTATCCTCCCAAGAAAATAAAACATACTTATTATAAAATCATACCATAAACAAAATAAAATATCAATAAAGAAGATAAAAAAATAAAAATATTTGACCAAATATTTAGTGAAATAAAAATAATTTATTCTTGATAAAATATAGCGTAAATGTTAAAATATTCTGTGTAAAATTTGCAAATTTATAGGAGGATAGTATGAGTAATAAAATAGATACTTTAATATCTAAAGAAGAGTTAGCAGTTCGTGTTGCAGAGTTAGGAAAACAAATAGCAAAAGATTATGAAGGAAAAGATTTAGTTTGTGTAGGTCTTTTAAAAGGATCAGTAGTATTTATGGCAGACTTAATCAAAACTATTGATTTAGATTTAACAATAGACTTTATGAAAGTATCAAGTTATGGTGGAGGAACAGATTCAACAGGTGTTGTAAAAATATTAAAAGATGTTGACGAGGAAGTAACAGGAAAAGATGTTCTTTTAATAGAGGATATAGTTGATACAGGACTTACTATTGCCAATGTAAAAGAATTTATAGCTAAAAAAAGACCAAATTCAGTAAAAGTTTGTACATTATTAGATAAACCAAGCAGAAGAAAAGTAGATGTAAAGGCAGAATATTCAGGATTTGAAATTCCAGATGCATTTGTTATAGGATATGGACTTGACTATGCTGAGAAGTACAGAAATTTACCATTCGTTGGTGTTCTTACTTTAGATAAAAAGGATTAATGATATGTCGTTTAAACATAAGAAAAAATATGGACAAAATTTTTTAAATGACCAGACAAATGTTTTAGAAAAAATAATGGAAGTTTCTGGTGTATCTGAAAATGATGAAATTTTAGAGATTGGTCCAGGGGAAGGAGCTCTTACAGAGCTTCTTTTAGAAAAGGCCAAAAAAGTAAATTGTGTAGAGATTGATACTGATTTAGAAAAAATTCTTAGAAAAAAATTCGATAAAAATCCAAAATTTAATTTAAATATGGGAGATATTTTAGAAGCAGATCTTGAAAAAATTATTGGTGAGAATACAAAGGTTGTAGCAAATATACCTTATTATATAACGTCTCCTATTATAAATAAACTTATAGAGCATAGAGATAAAATAAATGAAGTTTATTTAATGGTACAAAAAGAGGTAGGAGAGAGAGTTTGTGCTTCTTCAGGAAAAGAGAGAAGTGTATTGACATTAGCTATTGAATATTTTGGTGAAGCTTCTTATCTTTTTACTATACCTAAGGAATTTTTTACTCCTGTACCAAAGATTGATTCAGGATTTATTGCTATTAAGTTTTATAAAGATAAAAGATATGAAAATCAAATAAATGAAGCTTTATTTTTCAAATATGTAAAAGCTGCTTTTTCAAATAAAAGAAAGAATATTGTGAATAACCTTTCTACTCTTGGTATAGGAAAGGATAAAATTCAAAATGTTTTAGAAAATATTGGAATATCTTTTAATGAGAGGGCTGAAAATCTTACTATTGAACAGTTTATTGAATTAGCTAAATTATTGGAAGAAAAACAATAGGAGGTTTTAAAATGGAAAGTTATGAATTTATTGTAAAAAGTAGAAGAGAGGATATAGATTTTATAAACAAAATAATAGAAGCTTATGAAGGGCTTGGAGTTGTTAGAACTACCAATGCTAAAGAGGGACTTCTTACAATAATAACTACAAGTAATTTTAAAGATGAATTAAGAGAGATTATTTTAGATTTAGGAAAAAATTATGTAGTGGCTGAAATCTTAGAAGAAGGAAGATGGAAAGGAAAGCTTTAATTTATTAGGAGGTAATTATGGAGAGATTAGAAAATCTTTTAAAATATATTTTAAAGGGATTGGTTGAAACTGAAGAAGCTATAAGAATAACTTACGAAGTTATTGATGATACAGTTATTTTTAAAGTAAATGTAGCTGAAGGTGAAATGGGAAGAGTAATCGGTAAAAATGGACTTACAGCAAATGCTATAAGAGGAGTTATGCAGGGAGCTGGAGTAAAAGACAAATTAAATGTTAATGTAGAATTTTTAGATTAGGTGAGTTATGGAAGAATTAGTTATAGTTGGAAAAATTACAGGGACTCATCATTTAAAAGGAGCTTTAAAAGCAAATATTAATATTGGTGATGAGGAAGATTTAGTTGGAGAAAAAGTCCTTGTTGAAAAACCAAATGGAGATAGAAATGTATTTACAGTGAGAAAAGTTTCTCCATTGGTAGGGGACAAAGTAATTATTGAATTTGAAGAGATTGAAAATAAAACTCAAGGAAATTTACTTCAAAATGCAGTTATAAAAGTAAATAGAATGGTTTTAGGATTAGAAGATGATGAATATTTGCTACAAGATTTATTAGGTATGGAAGTAATAACTCTTGAAGGAAAAAATATAGGAAAAGTTACAGAAGTTTTTGACACAGCTGCTCATGAAATATTAGTAGTGGAAACAGATGAAACTGAAGCAATGATTCCAAATATAGAGAATTTTATAAAAGATATAGATTTTGAGGCTAGAAAGATAACTGTTGATCTTTGGGAAGGGATGTTAGAGTCAAAATCTAAATAAAATAAATAATACGAGGTTTAAGATTGAAAATAAATATTTTAACTTTATTTCCAGAATTATTTCAAAGTTTTAAGACTCAAAGTATTATAGGAAGAGCAATAAAAAATAATCTTATAGAAGTTAATATAGTAAATATCAGAGACTTTTGTTATGACAAACATAAACAAGCTGATGATATTCCTTATGGTGGAGAAGGGGGAATGGTAATGAAACCAGAACCTCTTTTTCGTGCATTAGAAACAGTAAAAGGAAAAGTTATTTACACATCTCCACAGGGGATTACTTTTAATCAAAAAGTAGCTCTTGAATTAAAGGATGAGGAAGAGATAACAATAATAGCTGGACATTATGAAGGAATAGATGAGAGAGTTGTCGAAGAAAAAGTTGATATGGAAATTTCAATAGGAGATTTTGTTTTAACTGGGGGAGAACTTCCAGCTATGGTAATGGTAGATGCAATTTCAAGATTAATACCTGGAGTAATAACTAAAGCATCATATGAAAATGATTCATTTTTTAATGGACTTTTAGATTTCCCACAATATACAAGACCTGCTGAATACAATGGGCTAAAAGTACCAGATGTTTTAATTTCTGGAAATCATAAAAAAATAAGAGAGTGGAGAATAAAAGAGAGTCTTAAGAGAACATACTTAAGAAGACCAGATCTTTTAAAAACAAAAGAATTAGATAAGCAAGAAAAGAAACTTTTTAACGAGATGTTAAAAGAATTAAAAGAAAATAAATAAAATTTTTAGGAGATGACAAAGTGAGAGATAAGGTTTATTTAGGATTAGTTCACTATCCTGTATATAATAGAAATAAAGAAGTGGTTTGTACTTCTGTTACAAATTTTGATATTCACGATATTTCAAGAAGTTGCAGAACTTACAACATAAAGGAGTATGACTTAATAGTTCCTTTAGATGCTCAAAAACAACTTACAGAGAGAATAATTGGTTATTGGCAAGATGGAACAGGTGGAGAATACAACAAAGATAGAGAATCAGCTTTTGTAAATACAAGAGTAAAAGAATCTATTGAACAAGCTATAAAAGATATAGAAGAGAGAGAGGGGCAAAAACCTGTTATAATAACAACATCAGCTCACACTTTCCCAAACTCAATAAGCTACAATGGACTTTCAGAAAAAATATTTAATGATGATAGACCATATCTTTTCTTATTTGGAACTGGTTGGGGATTAATAAAAGAGGTTATGGATATGTCTGATTTCATACTAGAGCCAATCAGAGGAACTACAAAATATAACCATCTATCAGTAAGAGCAGCAGTTGCTATTATATTAGATAGAGTTTTTGGAGAAAATTAAGAAGAGGTTAAAAGATGAGCAGAAAGACTTTGGTAAAAACTAAGCCAGATTTTTTTCATAGCATAGGGGCTAAGAATTTATTGGTAAAAGAAATAATATATGAGGATTTATATAAAAAATTAAAAATAAATTGCCAGTTGAAAGATCCTACTTTTTTATGTGAACTAGATTTAGTATGTGAAGATTTACATAAAAAATTTGGAGAGAGTCTTTCTGTTGAATTTTCAATAGAGTATGAAAATCTTCAGATAACTCAAAAAATCTTAGTTGAGATAATAGAAAAAGCGATTGAAAAATTAAGAAGTAGAAATGCTGTTTCAAAATCTTTTTTATTTTTATATAGAGTAAAAATAGAGGAAAAAAATATAATTATAGAATTAAAAAATGAGATGGCAATAGAAACTTTATATGAATCAAAAATAAATTTAAAATTAGAGTCTATCTTATCAGAATATGGAATAAATGATTTTAAAATATCTTTTATTCCTGGAAATTTTGAAAAAGAGATAGAGGAGATAGAAAAAGAAAAAGAAAATACTATTATAACTTTAAGTCAAAAAATAGATGACGAAAACTCAAAAGTTTCTAAAATATCAAAAGAGGAAAATAATACTTCAAATGACAAAAAGTATAATGCAGTAGCATTTAAAAAAGTGAAGGATATAAAAGGAAGTTCAATATCAATAGATGAATTTGCAGATATTTTTGATAATGATATTTGTATTTTAGAGGGAGAGGTTTTTAGTTTTGAGAAGAGGGAGCTAAAAACAGGAAATCTATTGTATGTTATGAGGATAACAGATAATAAAAACTCTGTAACAACAAAAATGTTTGTAAAACCAGATGATAATTTAGAAGTAAAAGTGGGAGATTTTATAAAAGTCAGTGGAAAAAAACAAATAGACACTTTTAATGAAAATGAGGAAGTTTTAATAGTATCCTCTTTGAATAAAATAGAAAAAGAGAGAACTCAAAAGCAAGATATTTCAGAAGAAAAAATGGTGGAGTTGCACACTCATAGTAAGATGAGTGAGATGGTTGGGGTAACAGAGATAGGGGATCTTATAAAAAGGGCCAAATCTTATGGACAAACAAGTATGGCTATAACAGATTACTCAGTTGTTCATACCTTCCCATTTGCCTATAAGCAAACAAAAAAAGATGAAAACTTTAAGGTAATTTTAGGTTGTGAAATGTATATGGTTGATGATGAAAAGCCTATGATTACTAAAACGAAAGATACTTTGATAGAAGATGAAATATTTGTAGTTTTTGACTTGGAAACAACAGGTCTTAACTCTCATGAGCATGAGATAATAGAGATTGGTGCTATTAAAATGCAGGGAACAAGAATAATTGATAAGTTCTCAGAATTTGTAAAACCTAAGATGAGAGTATCTGAAAAGATAAAAAATCTTACAAATATTAATGATGGAATGTTGGAAAATGCTAGTCCAATAGAAGATGTCTTACCAAAGTTTATGGAATTTTCAAAAGATGCTACTATGGTTGCACATAATGCAAAATTTGATATGAGTTTCATAAGAAGAGATTGTAAAAAAATATTAGGTATAGATTACGAACCAGCAGTAATAGATACTTTACAAATGGCAAGAGATTTATTGCCAGAATATAAAAGTTACGGACTAGGACCTCTTACAAAAAAACTTGGTGTAGCTTTAGAAAGTCACCATAGAGCAGTTGATGACTCTCAGGCAACAGCAGGAATGTTTAAAATTTTCTTAGAAAAATATTTGGATAATGGAGCAAAAACTTTAGGGGATTTAAATACAACTTTTCCTTTAAATATCCAAAAGCAAGATACAATAAATATAATTGTTCTTGCAAAAAATCAGATAGGGTTAAAAAATATTTATAAATTAGTTTCCTTTGCACATAAAGATAACTTTGGAAATAAAAAAGCTCGTGTTAAAAAAAGTGAAGTTGAAAAATATAGAGATGGACTTATAATAGGAGCTTGTAACACAGTACATTTTATGAATAACGGAGAGCTTGCTCTAAATTATTTGGATTGGAATTTTAAAGATTTAGAAAAAGCCATAGATTTTTATGATTATGTGGAACTTTTACCAAAAGAAAATTATAATGAATTTATAGAATCAGATGGAACAAATAGAATAAGTTCATATAAAGCTATTGAAGAGATGAATAAATATCTTTACGAGGTAGCTAAAAATCATGGAAAACTTGTTACAGGAAGTTCAAATGTTCATTATCTTGAGAAAGAGGAAAAAGATATAAGAAGTATATTGTTATATGGTAGTGGAAATGTTTTCAATGAAAGACAATATACGATTGATAATGGATTTTATTTCAGAACAACTGACGAATTATTAAAAGAATTTTCTTATTTAGGAGAAGATGTAGCTCGTGAAATAGTTATAACAAATACAAATAAAATTTCTAATGAGATAGATAAAATACAACCAATACCTGATGGATTTTATCCACCAGAACTAGATAATGCAGAGAATATAGTTAGAGAGATGACTTATACAAGAGCTCATAAGATTTATGGAGATCCACTTCCTGAAATAGTTGAAGCTAGATTAGAGCGTGAATTAAAAGCCATAATAGGACATGGATTCTCAGTTTTATATCTATCAGCTCAAAAACTTGTAAAAAAATCTTTAGATAATGGATACTTGGTAGGATCTAGAGGATCAGTTGGTTCTTCACTGGTTGCTTTTATGATGGGGATAACAGAGGTTAATGCA
>NZ_JARHZE010000012.1 GCF_029258315.1 Fusobacterium sp.
ATCACTCGTGAATTAAACTCTATTAATGGTATAGCTCAAGTTGCTCAATTTGGAAAACCTATTGATGCTGTTGAAATTATTATGGATAGGGATAAAATTAATTCTATGGGACTTAATACAAAAGTTATTGCAACCTCTCTGCTTACTGAAAATCTTATAACAGGTGGTGGAACTATTGACTATGGTAGTCTTAGAGTTAATTAAAACTAAATAATAAAATAAACAGTGTTGAAAAATTAGAAAATTTAATTGTATTTTCTCAAAAATTACCTGATGGAAATAATGAAATTATCCGTTTAAAAGATATTGCCACTATAAAAAAAGGTTATGTGGAGCCTATTTCTCAAAAAATGTTTTTCAATGGAAAAATGTCTATGGGAATATCTCTTTCTCCTGAAAGTGGAACAAATATAGTTAATACTGGAAAACTTATTGATAAAAAAATAATTGAATTAAAAGAAAAATTACCAGCTGGGGTGAATATAGAAAAAGTTTACTATCAACCTGAACTTGTTACCTCTGCTATAAATAATTTTATCCTAAATCTAATTATGTCTGTTATCACAGTTGTTGGAATTTTACTTATAATAATGGGGGTAAAAAGTGGTTTGATAATTGGGGCTAACCTTGTACTTGCTATCTTAGGTACTCTTATTTTTATGCTTATGGCTAATATTGATATGCAAAGAGTTTCTCTTGGATCATTTATAATTGCTATGGGTATGCTTGTTGATAACTCCATAGTTATTGTTGACGGTGTACTTGTAAGAAGAAATCAAGGAATGAGCATGGAAGATAGTCTAAGAGAGTCCACTCATAAACCAGCTCTTCCACTTTTAGGTGCAACTTTTATAGCTGCAATTGCCTTTTTGCCAGCATATTTAATGGCTAGTTACACTGGTGAATATGTAAGCTCATCTTTTTGGGTAATCGGAGTTTCTCTGATGTTAAGCTGGGTACTTTGTCTTACTCAAACTCCTGTTTACTGTAAATTATATTTAGAAAATGAACCTATAAAGGAACCTAGTGAGAGAGAAAAAGATTTTTATAAAAAAGTTCATTCTATTTTAGAATTTTTGCTTGAGAGAAAAAAATCTACCCTATCTTTTATGGCTCTAGCTCTTTTTATCTCTGGATTAATTTTTATAAAAATTCCAAAAACTTTCTTCCCTGCCTCTGACAAAAAAGGATTTACTATAAGTGTCTGGGCTCCCGAAGGAAGTAAGATGCAGGTAGCTGAAAATGCAACTAAAAAACTTAGTAGTTTTTTAAGAGAAAATAAAAATGTTGTTAATATTGTGGAAACTATCGTTTCTTCCCCTTCAAGATACTATGTTTGTACTATTCCAGAGATGCCAAACTCATCTTATGGAGAAATTATAGTCAGTGTTGATAAATTAAAAAATCTAGAAAAGGTTGCATCATCTGTTGTAGATTATGCAAATAAAAATATGCCTGGTATAATGGTAAGTGCTAAAAAATATCCTAATGGTGTTCCTACTCAATATCCTATTGAGATAGCTTTCTCTGGAAATGATCCAAAGGTATTAAGAAATTTAGCTGAACAGGCTATGGATATTATGAAAAAATATCCTAATACTTTAAATGTGAAAACAAACTGGAGAAATAAAATTCTTACTTGGAATGGAGATTACTCTCAAGCAAAAGGTTTAAGAGGAAATATTACTCCTATTGATGTTACAACTGGACTTATGAGAACTACCTCAGGTATGCCTATCGGTAAGATAGAAGATGGAGATAACTCTTTAGCTGTTATTTTAAAAGAAACTTCTGATAATGATTCTAATGATATAAATGATATTGGACAAACTCCTATATGGGGAGTATCTTTAAAACCACAACCTCTTTCAGGTACATTGGATCGTGAATTTTTATCTTTTGAAGAGGGACAGATTTGGAGAAGAAATAGAGTGAGAACCATCACAGTTCAATGTGATGTTCCTATGGGTGTCACTGCTGAAGAGGTAAGAGGAGAGTTTAAAAAAGAGATTGAAAACATCTCTCTTCCAAAAGGATATACTCTAACTTGGCTTGGAGAATACCACGAACAAACTAAAAATATTTTTGCCCTTATGTCAGAAGTACCTATAACATTGGTTATAATGTTTACTATTTGTGTTCTTCTATTTGCAAGTGTAAAAATTCCTTTACTTATATTTTCAGCTCTACCATTTGCAATGATTGGAGTTGCTCCTGGACTTTTCCTTTCTGGAAAAAGTTTTGGATTTATGTCTACAATAGGGTTTGTTTCTCTTTCTGGAATGATGATTAAAAATATGATAGTTTTAGTTGATGAGATTAACTATGAGATTAATATTTTGAAAAAAGATAAATTTATAGCCTTAGTTGATTCAGCTATAAGTAGAATTCGTTCTGTTGCACTTGCTGCTCTAACTACTATACTTGGTATGATTCCCCTACTTTGGGATCCTCTTTATGGAGATATGGCAGCTACTATTATCTTTGGACTTTTTGTTTCAACTGTCTTAACTCTTTTTGTTTTCCCAGTTGGATATGCAACATTCTATAATATCTCCAAAGATAAAAACACAAAATAATTTAAAAATTTTATCTAACAGTGTTAGACTTCTAACACTGTTAGATTTTTTTATTCTTCTATTTCACTACAAGCTCTTTCATACTCTAACTGACTTTCTTGAAACCCCTTTTCTTTATATGAAAAGTTTTTGTCAAACTCATCTATCTCTTCTGGTGTAGCTTCTAAATCTTTTGAAAAAACAACATATCCAGAAATATCTTTTAATGCATCTTTAAATAATGGTAAAACTAAAAGCCCTTTATAAAATTTCATATCTGCCATTGAAACATTATAATTTTTTCCACCTAAAAAACCATATGGTGTATAGTGATATGGATAACCTAAGGTTATTATTGCTTTATAATTTTTTTCTTTGGCTTTTTCTATTGTATAAGTTATTAACTTTTTACCAAAACCTTGTCTTTGATATTTTTTAGAAATAAATACTGGTCCAAACGATATTGTTTCATACTCTTTATTTTGTTTTTCATCTACAATTTTAGAAAAACTATAATATATTCCCCCTTCTATCTCACCATCTATTTCTAAAACATAAGTTAAATCTTTTATAAAATCTTTACTTCTATGTAGTTTATCTATTATAACAGGTATATCTGTTCCAGGAAAATAAAGATTCCAAAATACCTCTCTAGAAAGTTCTAATACTCTCTTTCTATCTTTTTCCTCTACCTTTCTTATAACTATATCCACTCTTCCTCCTTTTTTAATCCCTATAAATAAAAAAAACTCTCATATAGAGAGTTAAAAGTTACAAAAAATAAAATGGAGCGGGAAACGAGGTTCGAACTCGCGACATTCAGCTTGGAAGGCTGACGCTCTACCAACTGAGCTATTCCCGCAACACACTAATCATATCAAATTATATGTTTTTTGTCAATATATTTTTAATTATTTTTTTATTTTTAATCTTTTTCTTTTATTTTCAATAACTTTATTTTTAAATTTTTTATCCACTATTTTCTTTATTATTTTTTTCTTGAAACTTATTTAATAATATTATATAATACTTATGGAGATGAGGCTCTCCCTACACTTTTGTGTAAAACGCTTTTAACAAGATGATAGCTTCTACAGATGTTTTTTTGCATTTGTAGAAGTTTTTTTATTTTAAGGAGGTTTTTATGTTATTTAGTTTTGCTGTTTTTATTTTAGTGGCTATATTGTTAGCTAAGGTTTTTGAAAAATTAAAATTACCTGGATTATTAGGAATGATTATCACAGGTATTTTACTTGGAGAATATTCTAAAGATTATTTTATAAATTCTCTTCACTTAAATTTTTTAGAACCTTTTTTTATCTCTGATAAAATTTTAGGTATCTCTTCAGATTTAAGACTTTGGGCTTTAATAGTTATACTTATAAGAGCTGGACTTGGTATTGATAAGGATATACTAAAAAAAATCGGTAAAGTAGCTTTGAGAATGGCAAGTATCCCTTGTCTTGTTGAGGGATTTACAATAATGGTTGTAACACATATATTTTTAGGTTACTCTCTTCCAGTATCTGGTTGTCTTGGATTTATTATAGCCGCAGTTTCACCTGCTGTTGTAGTTCCAGCTATGTTAAATCTAAAAGAAAAAAATATTGGTAAAGAGAAAGAAATACCAACTTTAATTCTTGCAGGAGCATCTATTGATGATATTTTTGCAATCACACTATTTTCATCATTTTTATCTCTAGCTCTTGGAAAAAATGTAAATATCTATACTGAAATTTTAAAAATTCCTGTTAGCATAATCTCTGGTATTGTTTTAGGTGGAGTTTTCGGACTTTTACTTGTTAAATTTTTTAAGTCTTATCATATTCGTGATACAAGAAAGGTTATAATTTTTCTAATGATAAGTATAAGTTTTCACGAGATTGAAACTTTAAATCTATTTCCTATGGCAAGTCTTTTAGGAATTATGACTATGGGATTTATTATCCTAGAAAAATACCCTGTCCTTGCTAAAAGATTATCTTTAAAATTTAATAAACTTTGGGTTTTTGCTGAGATTGTTTTATTTGTTTTAATCGGGGCAGCTGTAAATATAAAAGTTATTTTTGATTCAAGTTTAATTGGAATAGCTATAATTTTAATAGGACTTATTGGTAGAATGATAGGAGTTCGTCTTGCTCTTATGGGATCTAACCTTAACAATAAAGAAAAACTATTCTGTGGACTTGCTTATATTCCAAAGGCAACTGTTCAAGCTGCAATGGCTGGTATTCCTCTTATGATGGGAGTTCCTCACGGAGATATTTTATTAGCTATTGGTGTTTTATCAATTATAATTTCAGTTCCTATTGGAGTTATCGGTATTACTTTAGGACAAAAAACACTTTTAAAATAAATTTTATTTTTTTCTTGACATCAATATTGTATAGTGATAAAATACAAGAAATCAAATTACAGAAGGAGGAATATTATGAAGAACTACAATTTAATAAAATTAAATAATATTGCCTCTATGGATGCTTTTTATTGGTGGAGAAGCTAGGAAGTTTGTAATTTGTTGTTTAACAGATACAAACTAATTTTGTTTTACCAATAAAATAATCTGTATCTGTGAGTAAAATTTAAATTAGTATTAAATCAATGGTCATTAGATACATTCTTATGACCATTTTTTATTATATTTTTATGGAGGACTGAAAAATGAAAGAAAAAAGAGAAAAATTTAGTAACCGCTTGGGATTCATTCTATCTTGTGTTGGAGCAGCTGTAGGGCTTGGAAACATTTGGATGTTCTCTTGGAAATTAGGTACTTTTGGTGGAGGAGCTTTCCTTATACCATATTTTATATTTATGGCTTTCTTTGCTTATGTTGGACTTATATCTGAGATATCTTTTGGAAGAATGATTAAAAAAGGTGTTATGGGAGTTTCTGAACTTATGAAAGAAAAAAATATCCCTCTATCTAACTACCTTCCACTTATTTCTGTTATCTCTGTATCAGGAATATTTACATTCTATATTATAGTTTTTGGATGGATAATAAAATATTTCTATTCTTATTTGGTAATTGATATGAATACTGTTAATTATGCAAATTATTTTGAAAGTTTTGTAGGTACATCTAGTTCTGTTGGTTGGCATGTTCTTGCTGGAGTAATTAGTATTGGGGTTATCTCCCTTGGAGTTGTTAAAGGAATAGAAAAATTAAATAAAATTATTATGCCACTTATGTTTATTATTTTCATAGGGCTTATGATAAAATCTTTAACTTTACCAGGGGCTAGTGAAGGTATAAAATATCTTTTAACACCAAAATGGGAAGCTCTTGCAAATCCACAAACTTGGGTTATGGCTCTAGGGCAGTCTTTCTTTACTGTGGGACTTAGTGGATCTGCTCTTCTTGTTTATGGAAGTTATACTGGTGATGATGTTGATATTCCTGGAAGTGTTTTCCATACTTGTATCCTTGATACTTGTGCAGCTTTACTTGCTGGATTTGTTATCATTCCTGCAGCCTTTGCTTTTGGACATAATCCTGGAGCAGGACCTGGACTTTTATTTATAACTGTTCCTGCTATTTTCTCTCAAATATCTGGTGGAAAAATTTTAGCTGGAATATTTTTCCTTAGTGTTATCTTTGCAGCAGTTTCTTCTGCTATCAACCAACTAGAAGTTCCTGTTGAAGCATTTATGTATAAATTTAATGTTTCTAGAAGAAAAGCTAGTATTATAGTTGGATCTATCCTTATATTAATAGGTATACCTTTAGATTTTAATATGAATCTTTTTGGAAAATTTGCTGACTTTATGTCAGTTATCCTTATTCCTTTAGGAGCTCTTATAGTTCTTACTTTCTATTATTATTTTATAGATAATAAAAAAATAATAGATGAAGTTAATAGAGGGAGTCAAAATAAAAGAGGAAGATATATTGTTATGGCAGGAAAATATATATTTGTTCCTGGAACAGCTCTTGTACTTATTCTTGGACTTATTTTTGGAAGTATTGGATAAAATTATATATACTACACCCTTAATCTTAAGATTGGGGTGTAGTTTTTTATTATCTTAAATTTTTATTTATCTTTTTACTTAATATTGTTTTAGTTAAAG
Source organism: Fusobacterium sp. (assembly GCF_029258315.1). GTDB lineage: Bacteria > Fusobacteriota > Fusobacteriia > Fusobacteriales > Fusobacteriaceae > Fusobacterium_B. The sequence goes on from NZ_JARHZE010000012.1 coordinate 6,633, forward strand.
AAATATGATAAAATATAATGTAAAAATATTATTAGGAGGAAACAAAATTATGAATATAGTTTTATTTGAACCAGAAATTCCTTACAATACAGGAAATATTGGGCGTTCTTGTGTGCTTACAAACTCAACTCTTCATCTTATAAAACCACTAGGATTTTCTTTAGATGAGAAAAGTGTTAGAAGAGCTGGACTTGATTATTGGCATCTTGTTAAAATAAAAGAGTGGGATAGCTTTGAAGATTTTATAAAAGGAAATCCAGATGGAAACTTTTATTTCGCTACTACAAAATGTAAAAATAAATATACTGATGTACAATTTAAAGAGAATGATTTTATTGTATTTGGACCAGAATCAAGAGGTTTACCAAAATCTATCCTTGATGAATATTCAGACAAATGTATAACTATACCTATGATTGAAATGGGACGTTCTTTAAATCTTTCTAACTCTGCAGCTATTATTTTATACGAGGCTCTTAGACAAACTAATTTTAACTTCGGTGAGTAATTGTGATAAATATTATTGTAGCCTTTGATAAAAATTTTTTAATTGGTAGAGATGGGAAAATTCCTTGGAATATCCCTGAAGATTTACATCTTTTTAAAGAAAAAACAACTGGTAATATTATTATTATGGGAAGAAAAACTTTTGAAAGTATTGGAAGACCACTTCCTAATAGAATTAATATTGTTATTAGTAACACTTTAAAAAATAGCTCTCAAATTAAAACTGATATTTCTTTTGAAGAGTTGTGTAAAAAAGAAATTATTTTTTCATCTCTGGAAGAGGGAATAAAATTTTCTGAAAAATTTATTGAGGAGAACCATTTAAATAAAGATATTTTTATTATTGGTGGGGCAAAAATATATAATGAGGCTATCTCCAAGGAATACTTTAGTAAACTTTGTATCTCTCATATCAAAAATGAGTTTTCAGGAGATACTTTTTTTCCTAAGATAGATTTAAAAAATTATAAAAAAATTATTGAAAAAGATTTTAAAGAATTTATATATTGTGAATATGAAAATCTTTTCTTTAAAAAATAAAATAGTTTAATTAAAAAATTGCCAAAGAGTTTAACCTCTTTGGTTTTTTTATATCAAAGTATAGTAATTATTTTTTATAAACAGTATTTTTTAATTATTATTTGTGATAAAATTATATTTATAGTAGATATTATTTTAATTACAAGAGAGGTGAATATAAAATGGATTTAAATGAGGTTGAAATAATTTTCTTTGATACTGAAACAAATGGATTAAAGGCTGAAAATAGTGTACTATCAATATCAGCTATAAAAACTTTGGTTAATTATAATAAAAAAACTGTTAAAATATTAGATAAATATGAAAGATTTTATTATCCAATAGAAGATTATAATCCCAATGCTATAAGTGTTAATAAACTGGATCGAGAAAATATTAGAATAAAAAGAGGAAATAGAATATATCCAAAACATTTTATAGATGATCAGTTGTCATTTTTTTACTTTTGTGGTAACATTCAACACTTTGTAGCTCATAATATAGAATTTGATAGAAAATTTTTAAAGAAAAAATTACCTAAACAGTTTTGTACTATGAAATCAAATACTGATATAATAAAACTACCTTCTCAACATAAAGGAGCTTTATATAAATGGCCAAAGTTAGAAGAAACCACTCAATTTTATAAAATCTCTTCTAATAATAATAAGTTTCATGATTCTATGTATGACGTAGAGATGACTATTGAAGTTTTTAAATCTATGCTAGATAATGAAAAAGGAAGAGAACTAATAAAAGAATTTCTATTTGATAGGGATTATTCCTATAAAATTTTTTAAACTTTATAAATCTAATGCCATTTTTTGTCATAGTCTTTAAAGTATAATATCTTAAAATAAATTAGTTTTTTAATGGGGGAAAAAGTGAAAAATCAGAGAATATTAGATATTTATTTAAGACTTCTTAATAATAGAGAGGTTAATAGAAAAAAATTAGCTCAAGAATATGAGGTAAGTGAAAGAAGTATACATAGAGATATCAGTGATTTAAGAAATTTTTTATTATTTAGTGCTAATCCTGCTGAAATTATTTATGATGACAAAAGTAATAGCTATAAACTACTAAATGAAGATAATCAAAAATTAAATAATAGTGAGATTTTAGCTATTTGTAAAATACTTTTAGATAGTAGAGCCTTTTTAAAAGATGAGATGAACACAATCATAAATAAACTTATGAAGCAATGTATCCCTATAGAAAATTATACAAAAGTTAGTAAGCTAGTGGAAAATGAAAAATTTCATTATATGGAGTTACAACATAAAAAAAGTTTTATAAATAATATTTGGGATATAGGAGAAGCTATTCAAAATCACTTTAAAATGGAAGTTAATTATGTAAGAATGGATAAAAAAGTCGTAAAAAGAATTGTTGAACCAGTGGGTCTAATGTTTTCTGAATATTATTTTTATCTTTTAGCTCATATTGAAAATATTGATAAAGAAAAACATTTTCAAAATAAAAATGATATCTTCCCAACAATATATAGACTTGATAGAGTAGAAAGTTACAAAGTCTTAGATGAACACTTTGCTATTATATATAAAAATAGATTTGAAGAGGGCGAATTTAGAAAAAGGGTTCAGTTTATGACTGGTGGAAGATTAAGAAAATTAACCTTTAAATATACTGGAAATTCTTTAGAAGCTATACTTGATAAGATTCCAACAGCTGAAATTTTAGAACAAAAAGAAGACTATACAGTTTTAAGTGCTGAAGTTTTTGGAAATGGAATTGATAGATGGATACTAGCTCAAGGAGATAGTGTTGAGATTTTAGAAGATAAAAAATATTAATTTAAAATTTTGTTAAAGATAATATAATTTTTAAATTTAAAAGCACCTAAAATATTAAGTTTTCTAATATCTTAAGTGCTTTTTTATAAAACAGATAATTACTTTTATTCTATTAAAAAATAAATTTTATCTTTTATTAAAAATCAAATTTATATCCCATAGAAAGAGTTACTCTTGAATAATCAAAATCTTTAGTTATTTTTTCATTTCCTACTCCATATGATAATTCAGCTTTATTTATTTTATACATTAAATCCATAGTGAAGTT
>NZ_JARHZE010000079.1 GCF_029258315.1 Fusobacterium sp.
AAAAAAAATCCAACAAACATATAGTTTGTTGGATTGTATTCTTTTGAAAAATAATTTGTAAAAAATTATCTTTTTGAGAATTGAGGACTTCTTCTTGCTTTTCTTCTTCCGAATTTCTTTCTTTCAACCATTCTTGAGTCTCTAGTTAAGAATCCAGCTTCTTTTAAAGCTCCTCTTAAAGTTTCGTCAGCAAGGATTAATGCTCTTGCAACACCGTGTCTGATAGCTCCAGCTTGTCCTGAGTTTCCTCCACCAAATACGTTAACGATAACTTGGTATTTGTCTAAAGTTTCAGTTAATGCTAAAGGTTGCTCAACTATTTTAGAAAGGATTTCTCTTCCTCCAAAATAATCTTTCATATCTTTTCCGTTTATAACGATTCCTTTTTCTCCAGGAATTAATCTTACTCTTGCTACAGAAGTTTTTCTTCTTCCAGTTCCTCTAAATTGATTCATGTCTGCCACTGTCAATACCCCCTTACATTTCTACCTTTGTAGGTTTTTGTGCAACGTGTCCGTGCTCAGCACCAACAAATAATCTTAATCTTGTTAATTGTTCTCTTCCTAATCTATTTTTTGGAAGCATTCTTTTTACAGCTAGCATTAAAGCATCTTCTGGTTTTTTAGCTATAACTTCTTCAAAAGTTCTTTTGCTAATTCCTCCTGGGAATCCAGAGTGTCTATAGTATAGTTTATCTTTCATTTTGTTTCCAGTAACTACTAATTTCTCAATGTTAGTAACTACTACATAATCTCCACCATCAACGTGAGGAGTGAAAGAAACTTTTTCTTTTCCCATTAATTTTTTAGCTATTTCTACTGCTAATCTTCCTAAAACTACTCCTTCTGCGTCGTAGTGATACCAATCTCTAACTACATCTTCTTTTCTTTGCATTACAGTGTATTTTTTCACTTTTTTCCTCCTAAAAAATTCAGTTATATAATATATATAACGCAACGGTCCTTTGTGGGAAAGGTTAAATTACCTTATGATTATACACGAATTAACAATAAAAGTCAACCTTTTTTGTTGAAATATTTGACTATTTTTCGTTAATTTCAAGTATTTTTATAAAAAAAACCAGTATTTCTACTGGTTTGATTTTTTTATGGCGATTCTGATGCGAATTGAACGCATGGCCTACGCCTTAGGAGGGCGTCGCTCTATCCTACTGAGCTACAGAATCTTTTAATCTACATTTTATTATACTATATTTAAAGAAAATTGCAAGTTTATTTTTCTAATAAAGCTTTAATTCCATAGGAAAGATGTTTTTTTCCCAACCAAGTGATAAGTCTAAGTTTTGTAGAATAATTTTCAAAAAGAGATTCTTTTTCTAAATGGTTAATAATTTTTGAAAAACTGATTAACTCTTCCATAAAATGTGCATCACTACCAAAAGTAATTTCTTTATTATATTTTTCTTGTAAACTTTTAGCTATTTTATTTCTGTATTCTGGGAGAGCATTGTTGTGTATCTCTATGGCATCAACTCTACCAATAACGTTATAGATATAGTCTTTATTTTTTATAAAATTTTTCTGAGCCATACCAGCTATATGAGGTATAGATTTATAGCAGGTAAAATTTTCTAAAGCACTTAAATAATAATTTATATCTTTATGAGTTTTAGACATTCTATATTTATTTTTATTAGGCTCGATGTATGATTTATAAAAATAAATTAAGTCATCTTCTGTTTTAAAATAGACAAGCATTTCAAAACCATCAGCACATCCAAGCTCTATTCCAGGAATAACATTTATTCCCATCTTCCTAAGTAAAAGATTTCCACCAATAGAATTGTGATCTGTAACAGCTATTAAATAACTTTTATCTTGTAGATGTTTTTCTAAAGCACGACAGTTTATAAAACCGTCTGAAAAATTTGTATGAAGATGTAGATCAATAATTTTTTCATCACTATTTTTTTCTACATAAAACTCTTGAAAAAAATCATTTAATTTTTCTAATTTCATAATTTCCTCCTCTTTTAGTAAAAAACTAAATGATTGGAGACATTAATCTAGAGATAGATTCTTTTGTTTTTGCTACGAATCCCCTTTCAGCAATCATAGATTTTGTTATAATTTCACTCTCTGCTAAATCTTCAAAGAAAAGTTGTCTTAGATAGCCAATTAATTCCATATCATATACCATATAGTTCATTTCAAAGTTTTGATATAAACTACGATAATCAAAATTAGCACTTCCAAAAGACGCTATCATATTGTCAATTATTAAAAATTTACTGTGTAAAAAACCACCTTTATATCTATAAATCTCAGCTCCTCTTTCCACAAGCTCAATAGCAAAACTTTGATTTGCCCAATAAACAAATGGATGATCTGGTTCAATTGGAATTATAATTTTAACTTCAATACCAGCAGCTAAAGCAATTCTAAGACAATCTAATAATAAATCGTCAGGAACAAAATAAGGAGTTTCTATATAGATACTTCTTTTAGCCTCCATAATCATTTTTAAATAAGTATCACGAATAGTTCTATTTTCATAGTTAGGTCCACTACTTATAAGTTGGATAGCATTAACATTATAATTTTTAAGATTTTCATGAACTATATTCATTTTTTTTCTAAGATTTTTATCTATTGTAGAATAATCAAAATTTTTATTTTGAAGAAAACTCCAAATAATATAAAACTCTCTCTCTATATCAATAACAGCCTCACCTTCAATTTTGGCTCCTGTATCTCTCCAATGTCCAAAATGACTTTGACCTATATATTCGTTTCCAATATTAAATCCACCTGTATATCCTATTAGACTATCAATGGTACAAATTTTTCTATGGTCACGATAGTTGGCTCTAATATTTCCAATTTTTACAAAAGGAAAGTTAGAAGGGAAGAATACTTTTAATTCTATTCCACTTTCAGCCAAAGATTTTCTACGAGATTTTTTTAATTTTCTTGTACCGATACCATCTACAATAATTTTTATAGTTAATCCCTCTTTTGCTTTTTTTTCTAAAAGATTATAAAATTTTTCTCCGAATTCATCATCATTAAAAATATAATATTCCATATTTATGCTCTCTTTTGCATTTTCAATATCTTTTAACATATTTTCAAAAAATGAGTTTCCCTCTTTAAAAAAGTGAACAGTGTTGTAATAAGTTACTTTATTTCCTACTGTGCTATTTATGTAGTTTGTCAGTTGATTTCTTTTTTCAACTAATTTAATTTTATAGTTATTTGTTTTATAAAGTTCTTTAAAAAAGGTCCTTGAATAAAACTTCGTAACCTTTCTTTTTTTATAAAATTTTAATCCAAAAAATAAATAAGCTAAAAATCCTAAATAAGAGGTTAAAAGCAGTAGAGTTATCCAAAATAAAGTATACATAGGTCTTTTTCTTTCAAAGAAAAGAACTATCAAAGCAAAAATAAAATTAATAAAAAAAACAGAATTTTTTAATATGCTTAACATTTTTCCTCCTAATGATTTTGATTTAATATATTATAACATTTTTTTAAAATTTAATTGAGAATTTTAATAAATTGGTATATACTTATATAGAGTAGTGAATAAAATTAAAGAGGAGAGAACGGGAAATGAACTTTTTTGAAGATATAAAATTAGAAAAAAAATTTAACTTAATAACAGCGAACATTTACAAGGAGTTGGAGTCATTTCCTAGCAGAATTAAATTATCTGATTTTATTTTAAAATCTTTTAATTTTTCAAATATAAATAACCTAAAAATAGATTCTTTATTTGAAGTAAGTCAGACTTTTATGGATCAAGTGGTTTGTACAAAGTCTAATCTATTAAAAAAACTTCAATTTGTTTATGAAAAAAAATCTTTTGATTTAGAAAATATAAATTTTTTAATAGATAATAATAAAATCTCTTCAATAGTAAATATTAACTATGATAATTCTTTTTGTAACAATCCAAAAGCTAAAAAAGTGACTCCTTTTGAATCTGTTGCTTTTACAGTTGGGAAGACTAAAATTTATAAGCCAATGGGAGATTTAGACACATTGGATACTTGTGTAATAACAAAACAAGATTTTAGAAAATTAAAGGTATTACCTTTCTATAAATCTTATTTTGATGGGATTAGATATGAGTTAAAACTTAGAAAAAATATTATTTTAGCCTTTGACCAAGAGGACTCGGACTTTTTTGAAATCCTAGATTTTATTTTTGGAGATTATCCAGAGGCTCTAAAAGATATCTATATGGTTATAAAAGATGAGATAACTGATGAAAAATTATTAAAATTTATAAAAAAATATAGTATTCAAATTTTAAAATATGATTCTTTAGAATTTTTAAATAAGTTAGTTCGTAGTTTAAAAAATGAAGATGAAGAAATTGAAAAACCTATTCAAGTTATTGAAGAAAAAAGTGAAGAGGAGAGTTTTCAAGAGGAAAAGTTAGAGGAAATTTCTATTGAGAAAGAGGAAGAAAAAGTTGAAGAAACAACTTTAAAACCTCAAAACTTAGAAAATAAAATAGAGAATTTAAAACTTTTACTTTCAAAAAGAGAGAATGAAGTAAAAGAAAGATTAAAAATACAAGATATAAAACCTCAAAGTGAAAATACTAGAGTGATAGAGGAATCTAAAGAAATTGTTGAAATGATTCAAAAGAAATTTGATTTATCTCAAGATGAGGTTAAAAAAGATTTAAATAATGATTTAATAGAAAAGATTGAGGAAAAAATAGAAGTTTTAGAAACTGAAAATATTGAAAAACAAGATGAAGTAATAGAAGAAGTTTTCCAAGAAAAGCAAGAAGAAAATAATCTTGTTGAAAAAGAAGAGGAAAAAATTGAGGAAGAAAATAAAGAAACAGAGATTTCAGAAGAAATAATTAAAGAAGAAGTTAAAGAGGAAATAGTAGAAGAGTATAATCCAAAGGAAGTTTTAATTGAAGAAAATATTAAACTAGAAACTGCCCTAGAAAATAAATATCTATCTAGTGGATTAGATAGTTTCCCTATAAGTTATTCAAATCTTCCTGAAAACTTAGACTTATCTGAGGTAGAAATAGTTGGAGATGCTGAAATGAAAATTGGAGAGCATACAAATAACTGTTTTATGAAGTTATTATCTACAAAGGATAATTCTGTATCTTTATTAGAGATAAAATCAAGAGAATTAAGACTAAGATTTAGTATAATCTATGATACTCCAGGAATGTTTAAGGTTACAAATGATTATTTACAATATGAAATATCTTCAAATATAACTCATGGAAGAGCCATTGTAGTTTTTGAAATGTTAGAATCTCTATTTTCTGGTGTTCCTATGGAATTTTTATTTAAAAATCTTTCTGGACAAATTTCATTAAATAATCCAGTGGAGTTAATAAAAATAAAAACAGCTTTAAATTTATTTAGAATAGCTAAATCATCTGGAATAAAAATTCAAATGAATAAACTTGAAAACATAGAAAACATTTTTTATAAAATAAATTTAGAAATATTATTACAAGATGAATCATACACAACTTGGTGTAATTATGAGATTGATAGAGAGAATATAAATCCTCAAGATAGTTTAACTTTTAAAAGAGTATATAAATTAGATAAGAAAAATATTGAGGAAACTATTGTATTGAAAAAACCTGTGGCAGAAAAAGACATAGTAGATAATAAAATCATAGGAAAAAGCAAAGTTTGTACAGTACATTTAAAAAAATTAAGAGGTGAATTTTAATGCTTAATAAAGATGAGTTTCTTAAAGAATTTTCAATCAGTGAAGAGGACTTTTTGGAAACAGGGTTGGATTGGAAAGACTTGGAGGAAATTTATGAGGACTATACAGAATTAGTCCCTTTATTAGAGAAAAAAGCTGATGAGTTTACTTTTAAGTTAATAGATTCAAAGGCTGTTCACTCAGTAAGAAGAAGGGTAAAAAAGCCAACTCATCTTATTGAAAAAATTATTAGAAAAGGTAAAAAATATAAAGAAAAAAATATTAATGTAAAAAACTATAAGGAAATAATAACTGACCTTATAGGAGTGAGAGTTTTACATCTTTTTAAAGAGGATTGGATAGAGGTTCATAAGGAGATTTTAAAAACTTGGGAAGTTGCAGAAACTCCACAGATAAATGTGAGACCTGGAGATTATACAAAAGATTTTTTAGAGAGAGCAAAGAATTATTTAAATTGTGATATTATTATAAGGGAACATGGCTATCGCTCTGTTCATTATCTTATAGAAAATTACTTAGAGGAAATCAATGATAAAGTTTTTACAGAGATGCAGGTTCGTACAGTTTTTGAAGAGGCTTGGAGTGAGATAGATCATATTATTAGATACCCTTATGATGTAAATAATCCTATTTTAAATGATTATTTGAGTATTTTTAATAGAATAGTAGGTAGTGCTGATGAAATGGGGACATTTATAAAAAACCTAAAACCAATAGTTAGTGAAAATTTTGGTCCTCAATCAGATAGAGAACTTGATAATAAGTTTAAATAATTTATAAGGAATATAGCTTATGAAAATTTTAATTTCAGAAGAAAATTTTATCCATAATATAAGTTTTCTGAAAAAGAAATACAATAAAAATATTTTGCCGGTTATTAAGGCTAATGCTTACGGACACGGCAGTGAGATAATAGTAAAATTATTGATAAAGAATAAAATAAATCAATGTGTAGTTGCAAGAATATCTGAGGCTCTAGAGCTATTGGAAAGCACAAATATTCCTAAAGACTTTCAGATAATTATTCTTGAAACTGTTGAAAAAAAAGATTTAAAAGAGGTTTTAAAATATCCACAACTGATAGTTACTGCTAACTCTGAAAAAGATCTTTTAAATTTTTTAGATAGTGGGATAGATAGTCAAAAAATCCAACTTAAAATAGATTTGGGATTTGGAAGAAATGGGATAGTTTTAGATGATATTTCTAAGATAAAGAAAATTATTTTAGAAAAGGGGCTAAAATTTTCTGGGATTTTTTCTCATCTTTTTTCGGTAGAATATTCAAAAGGGATTGAATTTATAAAAACATTTGAAAATATTTTAAATGAACTTGGAAGAGAGAATTTTCAAATGGTTCATTTGCAAAATAGTTTAGCAATTAGTAATTATGGAAGTTTGCCATTTGTTACCCATTTAAGACCTGGAATGTTTATATATGGATTTTTTGAAGATGGAGCTTATGAAGAAAATTTAAGAAAAGTATTTTTCTTAGAGGGTGAGATTTTAAATATAAAAAATATTGAAAATTTAGAGTATTTAGCTTATTTATCTAAAAATGAACTGAAAAATAAAAATCTAAAAAAAGTAGCATTTATAAAAATAGGTTATGGGGATGGATTTTTAAAACTGAATGAAGGGGATACTGTTTTAATCAATAAGAAACCTTATAAAATAGTTTTAATTACTATGGATAATACTTTTATAGATGTAGATGATAAGGTGAAAATAGGGGATGAGGTAGAAATTTATTGGGATCTTTACTCCTCTAAAAAATGGTTGAATATGAATATATGTGAATATTTACCAATACTTTCAAAAAGAATTTTAAGAGAATTAAAATAAAAATGTATTGCACTTTTTATCTTAGGATAGAGGGTGCAATTTTTTTATGAAAATAAAAAACTACCTATTAAAATTAGGTAGTAAACTTGATAATAATATTAATGATGATAAAATTATACAAAAATAATTTTTAACTTTATACAGAAAATTATAATCTTCAAGGAATATATACAAATTAATTTAAACTTATTCCCAATTATAAAACCTGCTATAAGTGGTGGAGATGACGGGAATTGAACCCGTGTCCAAAACAATAAGCACCATAAGCTTCTACAAGCTTAGTCCACTATTAAATTTCGCTCTAGCCACTCCCGCAGACAGGGCTGACTAAAACTATCCTCTAAAATGTCCCTATTGTTTAGAGAAATCACAACAGGTAATCTGTGAATTGGTAACACCTCACAAGCATTCTCCCACAGAACGAGAAAACAGAGGTGAGCTGACTATTAAGCAGCTAATGCGTATTCGTTGTTTCCATCTAAACGATGAGTTGATCTCTCACAGCGATCACCCTGACCTGCTACCTATGACCTTATAGCCCTGTCGAAACCTTTGCATCCCCACATATTTCATTTCTAGAAATATATTATATAATTTTTTTATTATTCTGTCAAATAAAATCACCCAGAATCCTTAAAAATTAAGTATTCTGGGTGAAAAATTAAATTATTTTATTTTTAAAGTAGCTTCATCAACAGCATATGGAATAAATTCATCAAGTTTCATAGTTTTTTGATCTTTTTCTCCAAATCTTCTTACATTAACTTCTCTGTTTTCAGCTTCAGCTTTACCTATAACAAGTTGCATAGGTACTTTATATTTTCCGTTTGCTTCTCTTATTTTATATCCGATAGTTTCAGCTCTATCATCAAGTTCAACTCTTATATCTTTAGCTTCTAACATAGCTTTAACTTCTTTAGCATAAGGAACTACTTCATCATTAAGAGTTAATATTTTTACTTGAGTAGGTGCAAGCCACATAGGGAAAGCCCCAGCATAGTGCTCAATTAAGATACCGATAAATCTTTCGATAGATCCATAAACAACTCTGTGAATCATTACTGGTCTATGTTTTTCTCCGTCTTCACCGATATAGTTAATATCAAATCTTTCTGGTAAGTTGAAGTCTAATTGGATAGTTCCACATTGCCAAGTTCTTCCGATAGCATCTTTAATTTTGAAGTCTAATTTAGGACCATAGAAAGCTCCATCTCCAGGGTTTAATTTGTAATCTCTTCCCATTTTTTCAAGAGCTCCTTTAAGAGCAGATTCAGCTCTGTCCCAAATCTCTTGAGAACCGATAGCTTTTTCAGGTTTTGTAGATAATTCTATTGAATAGTCAAATCCAAAAATTCCTCTGTAGAATTTATCAATTAATTCTACAACTCCTACGATTTCTTGTTCTATTTGTTCTGGAGTCATAAAGATATGAGCGTCGTCTTGAGTGAATGCTCTAACTCTCATAAGTCCGTGTAAAGCTCCAGAAAATTCATGTCTGTGAACGTGTCCTAATTCTCCAACTCTTTCAGGTAAATCTTTGTAAGAATGGATTTTGTTTTTATAAGTTATAACTCCTCCAGGACAGTTCATTGGTTTTATAGCGAAATCAGTTTCATCTATTGAAGTTGTATACATATTTTCTCTATAGTTGAACCAGTGTCCAGAAGTTTCCCATAACTCTTTATTAAGCATTGTTGGAGTTTGAATTTCAACATATCCAGCTTTTTTATGTTCTTTTCTCCATAAATCTATTAAAGTATTTTTTAATACCATTCCTTTTGGTAAGAAGATAGGGAAACCAGGTCCATATTCACTTACGAAGAATAATTCAAGTTCTTTTCCTAATCTTCTGTGATCTCTTTTCTCAGCTTCTTCTAAGAATACTAAGTAATCTTTTAATTTGTCATTGTTAGAGAATGCTAAACCATAAATTCTTTGAAGCATTTTATTTTTAGCGTCCCCTCTCCAATAAGCTCCAGCAACAGATTTAAGTTTGAAAGCTTTTATGTGAGAAGTTGATGGAACGTGAGGTCCTCTACAAAGATCCATAAATTCACCTTGTTTATAGAAAGAAAGTTCATCTCCCTTAGCTATATCTTTTATGATTTCTACTTTGTAGATCTCTCCTAATTCTTCAAAATGTTTTATAGCTTCTTCTCTAGACATCATAACTTTTTCTATTTTTAAATCTTCTTTAGCTATTTTTTTCATTTCAGCTTCTATTTTTTCAAGATCTTCTGGAGTGAATTGTTCTTCAGAATCAAAGTCATAATAGAATCCATTTTCAATAGCAGGTCCAATAGTTACTTTTGTTCCAGGGAATAATCTTACAACTGCTTGAGCCATTAAGTGAGCAGCAGAGTGTCTTATGATATGTTCTCCTTCTTCAGTATCAGAAGTTACAAATTCTACTTTTGCATCGTGATCTAAGATATAAGACATATCTTTTAATTCTCCATCTACTTTTGCAGCAACAGATTTTTTTACTAAAGAGTTGCTTATAGATTTAGCAATGACAAACATATTTTCAGCTTTGTCAAATTCTTTTATACTTCCGTCAATTAATTCTACTTTCATATATCTCTCCTTATATAATATTTGATTTTTTATTATTCAATGTCTTCAACTTTTATTCCACTTAAAATGCTACCATCTGCTTTGGTTTTTTTATTCTCTCCTCTGTCATTTTTAGCACCAATACTAAATATTCTATTATCAGGGAAAGTAAGAAGTGTAAATTGAAGAGCTGTTTTCCATTCATAATCTCTTGTACTTAAGTTGTAATCTCTTATGTAAGCAAGTGACCATTCATAGTAACCCATTTCTTTTCCAATTTCGATACCCGCTTCATCAATAAAATGATTAACTTCAGTTACTTCATTATTATCATAGAATTGGATATACATTTTTGTTCTCCATCCTTCACTAGGTTTACCTATTTTAGCGTGAAGGCTAAGTTCGTGTTCTTTCTCCGTTATATGTCTTAATCCATGAGAGTCAAAATTAGCTTCTTCTGAATAAGTATAACCGAAACCTATTCTCTTTTGAGAATAGAAAACACCAGCTTTAAATTCTTTTAAAGCATCCCAGTAATCACCAGAAATTTTATCAGATTTATCTCTTTCAAGAGAAAGATTTAAATTTAAACTTCTTCTGTAATCACCAAAATAATTTATTCTATTATCAATAGATTTTCCAAGATTAAATGCTGTATTTCTTTCTTCGTTTCTGTCAAAAATTTCTCTAACTCTTGAGATATCAGCTGGAGTAATCTCAGCAGGATTTTTTCCTAACTCTTTTCTAGCATAGTATCTTAATTCTTCATCAGATAATCTTTTATCTTTGAAACTATAATTTAAAGATATAACATCACTGTTATATTGAGTATTTATTTTATCACTACCAAGAGGAATATAATTTCCTTGGTAATCTCCATAAGTAGTACTTACAAAATGTTGAACTTCTGTTCCTGTTTGATAAGCTACTGTATAAAGTCTATTTTTAATATCAAGAGATTCTTTATTATCTAACCAAGCTTTATCCTTACCTTCTGTATATTGTAATGTAATCTTGCTATCTTTGTCAAATGAATAAGAGTAACCATAAATATTTTCTCTAATCTCTTCATTTAAATCTTTTAGATCTGTTATATCATTAAATAAATTAAGATTAGGAACTGAATTATCAATACTTTGATTTTTATAATAAAATTCGTGGTTTCCTGCATAGAAAGTAACACCAAAATCTTTATTGGTTAAATCATTGTATGTTTTATTATTCATATTTACATTATAAGGTTTTTCAAAAGAGTATCTATCTTTTTGATTGTAATAGAAAGATGCTACTTTTTTATCATTATAACTGAAATCTAAATTATTTTTTAAACTTTCAGAAGATTTTTCATCATTTATAGCTTTTTTATTTGTTTCAAACTCTCCAGAGTAAGAAGTTGTAACTTTTCCAGTTT
>NZ_JARHZE010000063.1 GCF_029258315.1 Fusobacterium sp.
ATCAAACTCTTCATTAAAAATTTATATTTTATTGACTAGGTCAATTTAATTTACACTTACCATTTTTTAAACACCAAATAAGGTTGTTTGCTTGTCATATTCATCTATTCTGTTGTTAATGTCCTTCTGCCTATTTCTCATAGACATGTAATAATTATACCTTAGAGTTTATATTTTGTCAACAAAAATATTTATTTTTTTAAATATTTCTTTATTTTTCAATAGTTTTTATATTTTTAAATTTTGTTTTTATTAAAATAATAAATCATATTTTTATTTTATAATTAAATAAAAAACTTATTTCTCTATAATATTTTTTATTTGTTGTATATTTTATAAATTTATTTAAAATTTTTATCAATATCTATTTTATTATCAAATTTAATTTCAATATATTAAATAAATTTTCTAATAAGAATCTAAAAAAATAACATAAAAACATTTCGTTTTCTATGTTACATGGCTCTTATGGTATTATTCTTTAAAAATGAGACTATATATAATTGAAATGGCAATTCTCCCATATTAAAATATTATTTTTTTATAAAAACTTTATTTTATAATTTCCTCAGAAATAAAAAAAGATGATCATCAAAAACCATCTTTTAATTTTAATATAAGTAGGCATCACGTAAGCCGGGTTTTGTATCTGTTAATTATTTATCTAGACTTACAATCACTTATAAGTTCAAGCAACTTACCATGAAAGCTGGACGAGCAGCCCTTAACCTTTCTTTCTTAGTCTTGCTCCAGAGGGGGTTTACAAAACATTTTCAGTTTCCTAAAAATTTGGTAGTCTCTTACACTGCCTTTTCACCCTTACCATATAGGCGGTTTATTTTCTGTTGCACTTTCCTTAGAATTACTTCCAATAGCCGTTAGCTATCCTCTTCGCTCTATGGAGCCCGGACTTTCCTCTTGAAAAATTCCAAGCAATTAACTGTAATACCTACACTCTATTATAACATATATTTCTTATTTTTATAATTCTTTTTTTAATAAATACTTTTTTCTTTATTTTTCAATATTTTCTTCAGCTTCAATTTCTTTTTCTTCTGCCTCTTCAGATGCTAAAACTTTATCTATGGAATCCAAAACTCCCACGATATACTCTTCATATTTTCCTTCATACAACTCTTTTTTATAATTATCTAAAATCGCACTAAGTTCTACTGATTTATTTTCTAAATTTAAATCCTCTGAAAATTTTAATTCAACTGATATTTCATCTTTATTTATTTTCTGTATATCAAAAATAACAGTTCTCTGTGGATCTTCTGGATGAAAACTTTCTTCTCCATCAAAAATATTTATATATATTTTTATTTTCTTACTACTCTCTATTTTTTCTATTGATCTATCTATTCTTCTGATAGCTTTAAAATCAAAAGTATTCGTTTCATCTTTTATTCCTGCAAAAATTTCATTCATAATAATAAAACTTAAAATAATCATAATAATTTTTTTCATTTTTTCCTCACTAAACTTTATTAAATACAGGTTTATCATTAAAATCTATTATTTCTACACCGTCAAATATTTCTAGTTCTTTTCTTATTAGATCTCCATAAAAACACTCTGTTTCATAATGTCCCACATCTATTATACAAAATCCCTCTTCTAAAGAATCTAAAGCTTCGTGATATTTAACATCTCCTGTTATTAATAGATCTGCTCCTAATTTTTTAGCTTTTCTCCAATAACTACTTCCAGATCCATTTACTATTGCTATTTTTTTAATAACTAATTTTTCCTCTTGATTTTTTACAACTCTTAGATTATTAGTTAAAAATACAGATTTTATTTTTTCTATAAAGGCATCAAATCCAATTTTCTCATCTAATGAATAAACACGTCCAATTCCAAAATTTTCATTATTTACTTCATCTATTATTTTCCCATTTTTTAAATTTAATTTCTCTCCAACATAGTCATTTAGACCTCCTTGAGTACTATCTAAATTTGTATGCAAAGAGTAAATAGCTATATTATTTTCTATTGCTGTCAATATTTTTTCTCCCAATACAGTATCAGTATTGATCTTTTTTATTCCTGAAAATATTAAAGGGTGATGAGATATTATTAAATCAACATTGTTTTTTATAGCATTTTCCAATGAAGCAACTGTTACATCTAAAGAAAGCTGAATCCTCTTTATCTCTTTTTTTCTTCTTCCTACCATAAGTCCTACATTATCCCACTCTTCCTTATTAGAAACAGGAAATCTTTTTTCTAGAACTTTTATTATTTCATTTAATATCATAATGAAAACATCCTTCCATCTCTTGATGAAATTTTAGAAAGTGCTACTGAGAATAATTCTTCCCCTTGGTTCTTTTCTAAATTCATCTCTTTTTCTATTTCAAAAATAGAGTATCTTTTCTCAAGTCCCAAACCAAAGTAATATTCTATCGCTTTTATTTCATCCTTTGAAAGTGAAAATGCAATACTATCTATTGTTAAATTTTCTAAAACTTTTACTTTTTTATCTATTTCTTCATTAGTTATTTCTACATCATCCATATGAGTTTTTGTGAAATAATATAAAAATTCTTGTCTCATCTGTTCAAATCTCTCTTCCACATAAAAAGCCATCTGTCTAGCTGACCATATTTTTATATATTTTTTTAAATCTCCGTTGTCATATGAATATCTATTTAAAGCTTCTATAGCTCCCATTAACCCCTCTTGCACCAATTCAAGATATTCTATTCCATCTCTTAAAAAATATAAAGCAATCTTTGCTATATCTGTAAAACTATTTACAACTAATTTTTCTTTTGACTCTTGGTCTTCAATATTATCAACTAATTCTTCATACTCTTCACTTGTTAATGGTTCGTAAAGATTTATTTCCTCTAAATAATCTAGTACATTTTCATCTGTCATTTCTTCAACTGGTTTTTGAGATATTAAAAATTCATTTTCTCTCTCTAGTTCAAGATCAAACTCTAAATTTTCTTTTAAAAACTCATTAAATTCATTATTGTCTCTATGCTTTTCAAATACAAACTTCTCAAAATTTTCTAATAACATTTTTTTCTCCTTACTTAAAAATAGGAGCTAGTAGCTCCTATTTTCTATTTTTGTTTAAAATCTTCTAATTTTTTTCTTCTACTAGGATGTCTTAATTTTCTCAGAGCTTTAACCTCTATTTGTCTTATTCTTTCTCTTGTTACTTTAAAGATTTTTCCAACTTCTTCCAAAGTTTTTGGTGCTCCATCTTCAAGACCATATCTGTATCTTAATACTTGCTTTTCTCTATTATTCAATGTATTTAATACTTCATTTAATTGCTCTTTTAATAAAACTCTATTAGTTTCTTCATAAGGATTTAGCATTTTGTTATCCTCTACGAAATCTCCTAATTCACTATCCTCTTCACTTCCAACTGGAGTTTCTAAAGATATAGGATCCTGATTCATCTCTTGAATAGCTTTTACTTTTTCAACTTCTAGGTTTAATCTTTTTGCTATTACATCTGGAGTAGCATCTCTTCCTGTTTCTTGTAGATATACTCTAGCTTCTTTTTTTATTTTATTAATTGTTTCTATCATATGAACTGGTATTCTTATTGTTCTACCTTGGTCAGCAATAGCTCTTGTAATTGCTTGTCTTATCCACCAAGTAGCATACGTAGAGAATTTATATCCTTTTGTATATTCAAACTTATCAACAGCTTTCATAAGTCCAATATTTCCTTCTTGAATTAAATCAAGTAATTTTAACCCTCTATTTGTATGTTTTTTAGCAATACTAACAACAAGTCTTAAGTTTGCTTCAACTAATTGTTGAGCAGCATACTCATCACCTTCATAAGCTCTTTTTGCATAATCCAATTCTTCAGCATGACTAAGTAAAGGTATCTGTCCTATTTCTCTCAGATACATTTTTATAGGTTCATCGACTCCCATTTCACTTGCCATCATTCCACTATAATAATCATCATCTGAAAAATCTTCTTTAGAATAATCGTCAAAATCATCTAAATCCATATCATCAAAGTCGTGGAAATCTAAATCATCTAAATCACCAAACTCATCTTCATCTAAAATATTCTTCCCTGAAAAATCTTCATAATTTCCATAGTCTGATGAATCCTTTTCTACTTTTTTAGATTTTGCTGAATCTGCTTTTTTAGCTTTTCTAGCAACTATCTCTTCTTCTTTGATTATTTCGATCCCTTGATCTATCATCCCTTCTACTAGTTGCTGAATCTTTTCAACAGAAAGCTCATCTTTTAACTCCCTATTTATCTCTTCATAAGTAATCACTTTATCCTGTATCGCTTTACGAAGTAAGGCAAGAACTTTTTCATTTCTTATTAATTCTTTTAATCCTTCCATAAATGAGAAGCCTCCTTATAAAATATTATTTTCACTTAGTATCCCCCTAAATTTTTTATACTTTTCTTCTAACTCTTCAAAGCTCATTTCTGAACGTAATTCCTCTTCTACACTTTTTAACTTAAAAGACATTATTAAATCTGTTAATTTCTCCATTGATTCTTTTAGTTCTTTTAAGAACCAGGATTTGTATATCTCTTTTAACAATTCTTGAGATTTTCTATCTTCTGAATACTCAATAGATTTAATTAATAAATTTAAAGCTTCATCTCTTTCATTATCATTAAAATTTTCATTTTTTATAAATTCCATTAATTCTTTTGACAGATCTTTTTGTTCATCATTATCTAAACTTTCAAAAAAATAAAATATTTTTTTTGAAAAACTAGACTCCAGTGTTTTATCAAAAAAATACTTATAAAAATCTATTCTCGAAAAAATGAGCTCTATAGTCATTTCTTCTAATATTCCAACTCCGACGCTTTTTTCCTTTTCTTTTTTGAAAAAAATTTCATTTTTTTCTTGATTTTTTTGATATTTATTATTATCTATTAAAGTTCCCTTTAATAAATTTTTATCTATTCCAGTATATTTGGAAAGTTTATCTAAATATAAACTTCTCTCTAAAACTGATTCTATATTTTTAAAAAATTCTTTAAATCTTGCTATAAATTTTTCTTGTGACATTATATTATTTAGATCGTATTCTTTTATATACATCTCATATAAAAAATCAAATATCTCTAAAGAATTTTTTACAGCTTTTAAAAAAGCATCTTTTCCAAAACTTTTTAAAAACTCATCTGGATCTTTTGCATTTTCTAGTTTTAATACTCTGATATTAAATCCTAAGTTTTTTAATATCAAAGCTGTCCTTTCTGTTGCCATCTGCCCAGCATTATCCATATCTAAAGACATAATCACATTATTAGTATATCTTTTTAAAAGTTCTCCCTGTTCATAAGTAAATGCAGTTCCTAATGAGGCCAAAGCCACATCAAAACCATAACTATGAGCTGACAAAACATCCATATATCCTTCCATCAGTAAAGAATAATTCTTCTTTTTAAGAATACTTCCCTTATCTTTTATTCCATATAAATTTCTACCTTTTTTAAAAATAGGAGTATCTGGTGAGTTTATATATTTAGGAATCTCCTTACTATTTTCTAAAGTTCTTCCACCAAAAGCTATTACTCTTCCACTTATAGAATATATAGGAAACATTATTCTATTTCTAAAAGCATCATATATTCCTTTTTCTCCAGCTTTTGCCAATCCAAGCTCTATAATATCATCTTTATCAAAACCTTTTGCTATAAGATAGTCAAAAAGACCACTCCACTCATTTAAAGAATAACCCAATTGATTTTCTTTTATGACTTTTGGAGTTACTCCTCTTTTTGTCAAATATTCTAAAGCCGATCTTCCCCTATTTTCAAAAACATTTTCTTGAAAATATCTATGAGCTTCTTCCATTATCTTATAATATTTCTCATTCTCTTCTTGTTTCTGAAAAGATTTACCATAAACTTTCATAGGAATATTATATTTTTTTGCAAGTTCTCCTATAGCTTCTTCATAGGAAATTTTATGATACAAAGAATAAAATTTTATTGCATTACCACCAGCACCACAAACAAAGCACTTACAAATATTTTTTGAAGGACTAACAGAAAATGAAGGAGTCGTATCTGGATGAAAAGGACAAAGTCCTTTGTAATTTGAACCTGCTTTTTTTAGCTCTATTTCATCTCCAACAACTTCTTCTATTCTTAATTGACTTAATAAATTTTCTACATCTTCCGATCTATATTTCATCTGTTTTCTCCAAAAAAAAAGCTTTCAAAGATATATTATAATATATTTTATTCAAAATATCAATGAATATGTAAAAAACCACAACCTTTTTTTGATTAGAAAGGCAACCTATATTAGGTTGCCATTAATTCTTATTTCAATATATTTTGTATCTTTTCAACTGTTTTTTGTGTTTTATAATCTTTTATTACTTGATCTTTGACTTCATCCAAGCTTACTTCTTTTCTTTGAATCTCTTTAATTTTTTGGAAAACATATATTTCTCCATCTATATTCTTTACTACCACTTTATTTAATGGAGCCTTATATATTTCTTTTACAAGTTCTTCTTTATAACCAAGTCCTGGAATATATCCTTGTTCAGTGATCGAAGTAAATAAACTGCTGTCTGTGAATTTATCTTTAGGTAAGTTTTCAAAAGTTTCTTCCCCTTTTGATAATTTATCTGCTTCTAATTCTTCTTCTTTTAATTTTTCTGCAATTGTTTCTGGAGAAACATTAGATTTTACCAAAATATGACTTGCTCTTACTGTTTTATCTTTTTCATTTTTTTCTTGAACAAAAATAATATGAGAACCAAAAACAGTATTTACAACTTCAGGATAAACCTCTCCTACATTTCCTTTAAATGCAGCATCAGAAAATTCCTTAACCATATCCTCTTTAGTAAACCAACCTAAATCTCCACCATTAACTGAACTTGGACATTCAGATTTTTCTTTAGCTATACTTGCAAAGTTATCTTTATTAACTATTGCTAATATGTCTTTTGCTTTCTCTTCACTTGCTTTTTTATCAGCATCTGATGGTTTTACTTTGAAATAAGCTATGTAAGCATCTGCTGAAGGTTGAATATTGTAGAATTGTTTATTTTCATCAAAGAATTTCTTTAAGTCTTCATCTTTATATTCTATTTGACTTTCTATTTTGTTATATAGTTTTTCATAAGCATCTTTTATTTGTAATGAAATTGATAAATCTTTATCTACTTCAATTCCATTTTCTTTAGCAGATTTCAATATTTTCATTTGACTTTCAATAAATTTATCTGTTTCTTCTTTTGCTTTTTCTTTATCTAGTCCACTGCTAATAAAAGTGATATATATTTTGCTATAATCAACATTTGTAATTTTAAGATCTTCTTTTTCAATTTGAGGTTTTTCTAAATATTTTGTAAATTGATCATTAACATCTGATAAAGTCATTTTCTCTCTTAATTTTTTAATCTCTTTATCAAATAACATAGTTGCTTTTTCCTGAACTAAATATTGCTCTACTTTTTCTTTTACATCTACTAAAGGAAGACCTTGGAAGATAGAATATTTATTTTCTTCATAGTATTTTTCAATCTCTTCTTCTGTTATACTACTTTTTGCTTCCTCTCCTATTACTTCTCTAGCTTTCATACTTCTCATACTTTTTTCAAGCTCTTTTTTTAAGGATGCTTTAGTATATCCTTGAGCTGTTAGCATTCTTTTAAATTGTTCCTTATCTTTAAAATTAGCTTCTATGTTTTTATATTCATTATTTACATCTTTAGATGAAATTCTTATTTTTAAACTATCAGCTAATTCTTGAGCTAATTCATTTTCTATAACTTGATCCAAAGCTAAAACTCCAACAATATCCTCATCTACATTATTTTTAAAGTTATTAGCTAACATATTTTTACTTCTCATTACATTTTCTATTTTTACTTCATTTCCATTTACTTTTAAAGCATAGTTTTTAGTTGTTGCATAATTCATTTGATTCATTATGTAAAGAGCTGCTGAAGAAAGAACAAATGCAACAGTTATAACTAATGTAATTACCTTCATTTTTTGTCTAAATTTTCTAATAGCCATTTAATAAGACCTCACTTCTAGTTTTTATTTATCATCTAATTTGTATTTTCTTATTTTTTCATATAAAGTTGTTCTTCCAATTCCTAGAATTTTTGCTGTTTCTTGTTTATTCCATCTAGTTCTTTGTAAAGCCATAGCTATTACTACTCTTTCTACATCATCTAGACTGAATATCTCTCTTTCTAGTATCTCTTTTAATGGTCCTATTCCAGAAACTGTTTTATTTTCAACTGTATCTGATTTCATTTTTATTTCAAGAGGTAAATTTTCAATTCCTATCATTCTATCATCAGAAAGTATTATCATTCTTTCTAACATATTTCTTAATTCTCTTATATTTCCAGGGAATGCATATTCTAATAAATATTTCATTACTTCTCCTGAAAGTACTGGAATTGGTTTATTTAAGTCTTTTGAAATTCCATTTAAGAAATAGTTAGCTAATAAAGGAATATCCTCTCTTCTATCTCTTAAAGGTGGAACCTCTATTTTAAATCCATTTAATCTGTGATATAGATCTTTTCTGAATTTTCCTTTTTCTATTTCATCTCTTAAATCTTTGTCAGTAGAAACTATAAATCTTACATCTGCTCTCTTAGCTCTAGTTCCTCCAACTTTTCTGAACTCTCCATATTCAATAACTTTTAATATTTTAGATTGGATTTTTATATCTATTCCTGCTATCTCATCGATGAATAAAGTTCCTCCATCTATCTCTTCTAGTATACCTTTTTTACTAGATATTGCTCCTGAGAAAGCTCCTCTTTCATATCCAAATAATTCTCTTTCTAAAACTTCACTTGTCATTGTTCCACAGTTTAAAGTATAGAAATCTTTTCTTCTTCTATCACTTTTCTTATAGATCTCTCTAGCAACTAAAGTTTTTCCTACTCCAGCCTCTCCTGTAATTAATATTGGTAAATCTGTTGTAGCCATTTTTTCTACTTTAGATCTTACTTCTTTTATTTTTACAGACTGTCCTATTATCTCTTTTTGCTCTTCTAATTCAGATAATTTTTCTTTTAATTTTTTATATTTTTTTACATTCTCTATATTTGCTAAAGCTGGTTTTACTAATTTTACTATTTCCTCTCCATTTATTGGTTTTAAAGCGTAGCTATATATTCCAGCTTTTTCTAATTCATCTATAATCTCATCATTTTCTTCATCAATTAATCCTATTGTAACAAACTCTTTTCCAAGTCCATTTAATTTTTTCTTTGCATCAATGAAATTAAACCAAGTTAAATATTGATCTAGTAAAACTATATCAAAATCGCTTTCTCTTAACATATCCAAACCATCTAATAGATTATTGAATGTTATAACTTCGTAATATTTTAATAATTCTTTTCTAATGTCTTTTAATACTTCTTTTCTCTCAGATATTGCTAATACTGATTGTTTCATAATCCCTCCTATTTTTTTAAATATCATTATGCTTAAAAATATTTACAAACTGTTTGAATTTTTTATATATGTATTATAATAGTTTTTTTGTGTTTTTTCAAGATTTTTTTAAAAAAATGTACTTTGACTATTTTTTCCGTTTATTTTATGAACTATATTTTTTTATTTTTTATTTTTTTAATGTCTTAACAGATTTGTAAAATCATTAGCTGTTATAAAAATAATCAAAATGAATATTAATATAATTCCTGCATAATGTATTTTTTCTTCTATTTTTTTATTTACTTTTATTTTTAACATTTCTAAAATAACAAATATTATTCTTCCACCATCAAGAGCTGGAAATGGCAATAAGTTAAATATTCCTATATTTATTGACAAAACAGCCGTTAACCAAATTAAAGTTTCAACTCCTAACTTACTTGCTTCACCTACTATATTAATAATACCTATTGGACCGCTTATTTCCTCTTTTTTTACATTTCCACTTATCATTAATTTTAAACTATTTAATATATTTTCAAATACATCTTTAAAACTTTCCCAAGCTAAAACTACACTCTCTCTTATATTAAATTTTATTAAAGTATATTCTGGAGAAATTCCTAAATAATATTTATTAGTTTTTTCATCTTTTATAAGTTTTGTCGAAATAATTTCTTCTTTTCCATTTCTATTGATTAGAATTTTTTTATCCTCATCTTTTTTATCAAGAGAATTTACTGTCTTTTTTATATCTATCCAACTATTTATTTTTTTCCCATCAATTTCAAGAATTAAATCTCCTTTTTTTAAGGGAATTTCTCTATCTTTGTTTATAATATGTCCTACTATTGCTTTCTCATTTATTTTTATTTCACCTTTAGAATATATCATTCCAAACAATATAGTATAAGCTAATAAAAAGTTCATCACTACCCCAGCTATCAAAACTATAAATCTTTGATATGCTGGTTTTTTATTAAATCCATCTTCCTCTTCATCTTCTAAATCCATACCTTTTATATTTACATATCCTCCAATAGGTATAGCTCTAAAAGAATATTTTGTTCTTCTTCCCTCATAAGTATAAACCTCTGTTCCCATACCTATTGAAAATTCATCTACTGGTATATTAAAGAGTCTTGCACTTAAAAAATGACCTAATTCATGTATTAAAATTATTATTCCTAAAATTAAAAGAGATAATAAAATTTTCATCTATTTTTCCTCCAAGCAAGTTTCAACTAATTTATAAATTTCTTCCGATATTTCATCTATTGTTTTTAGTTGACCATCTCTTACACACTGAACTTCTTTCCAATTTTGTTCCTTTGATGCTTCACAAGCATTCTCATAAGATTTTTTTAAATATTCTTCATCTCTTTCGTGAATATCTTTTTTAACTTCTCCATTTATTTTATTTTTTCTGTTTTCCATCAGCATTCTAGCAAATTTATGTGGCATATTTATGAAAATTACTAAATCAGCTTTTGGCACACCTATTTTTTCAAATTCTAAATCTTTTAACCATTCTATATATTTTTTCTTTTCTATTGAATCTTCTATTTTCGATCCTTGATGAATTATATTTGATTGCACATATCTATCTGTTATTATAATTCCATCTTCATTATAAAATTTTTCCCAATCTTTTTTAAAAGATGCATATCTATCTATTGCATACATAGTAGATATTGGGTATGGGTTAATTTTTAATGGATCTTCCCCAAACTCCCCAGCTAAATACATTTTTACTGGTTCACAAGCTGGACTCTCATAATTTGGAAAAGTTATCTTTTTTACCTTTAAATTTTTTTCTAGTAATCTTTCATATAGTTTTTTTGTCTGAGTTTCTTTTCCACTTGAGTCTGTTCCTTCAATAACAATTAATTTGCCCATTTTTTCTCCTAATCTATTTTTGAATAATTATCATAGACCCATTTTCTTGTAGCAGAGTCTATTCTTAATATCGAATCTAAATTTTCAACCTCTTCAACTTTATGATTTTCCATAGCTTTTTCTATTATTTTATAAATATCTAAAAATTTTATTTTTTTATTTAAAAATAATTCAACAGCGATTTCATTTGCTGCATTTAAAACTGTTGGCATAGACTTTCCTATCTTTCCAGCCTTGTAAGCTAGATCAAGTCCTTTAAAAACTTCTCTATCTGGCTCTTCAAAAGTTAAATTTCCAACTTTTAATAAATCCAGTCTATCCAAACAACTATTTTCTACTCTATCTGGATAAGTGAAAGCTAATTGTATTGGAAGTTTCATATCTGTTACCCCTAGTTGAGCAATTACAGCATTATCATCAAATTCAACTAAAGAATGAACTATACTCTGTGGATGTACTACTACTTTAATCTTATCATAATCCATATTAAATAATTGATGTGCCTCTATAACCTCCAAACCTTTATTTACAAGTGTTGAAGAATCAACAGTTATTTTTCTTCCCATTGACCAATTAGGATGTTTTAAAGCTTGTTCAACTGTAACATCTTTTAAATCTTCTAGTTTTTTTCCTCTAAAAGTTCCACCACTAGCTGTTATAATTAAGTTTTTAACTTGAGATTTTTTTCCTCCCATTAAAGATTGAAATATAGCTGAATGCTCACTGTCAACTGGTATTATTTCAGCCTTTGGATATTCTTTTAAGAGTCTATTTATATAATCTCCACCAGCTACCATTGTTTCTTTATTAGCAAGTGCTATTCTTTTTCCCAATTTTATAGCCTCTGACGTAGCTTCGATTCCAATAGCTCCTATTACTGCCACTAAAATTATATCCATCTCTTCTGTCTGTCCCAGTTTTTTTAGCCCTTCTCTTCCTACAAAAACTTCAACATTTGGAAACTCTTTTTTTATTATTTTTTTTCCCTCTTCAGTTCCTATTGAAACATATTTAGGATTAAATTCTTTTATCTGCTCCATTATAAGTTTATAATTTGTATTTGCACTTAATCCTATAACTTTAAATTCATCTTTTTTATTTCTTATTATCTCTAAAGCATTTGTTCCAATACTTCCTGTTGATCCTAAAATAACTATATTTTTCATAACATAATCCTCACTATTAATTTAGAAATATTTTTAATATATAGTATGCTACTGGTACAACAAATATCATACTGTCAAATCTATCTAAGATTCCTCCATGTTCCCCTAAGATTCTACTTGAATCTTTTGTTTTAAAACATCTTTTAAACATCGACTCAGCTAAATCTCCTATCTGTGCCACTAAACTGACAAAAAATCCTAAAATAATTATTGCTAAATTATTATCTGATAATTTAAAAATATTATTTATTAATAATATCCCAAGAATTGTGAATAAAATTCCTCCAATAGCCCCTTCTTTTGATTTTTTAGGACTTATTATTGAGAATCCCTCTTTAAAGAATTTTCTTCCTATTGACATACCAACAAAGTACGCTGCACTATCACATAACCAAACCATTATTTGAGTAGCTATCAACCATTTTCCACCATTTTCTAAATTTTGAAATAATAAAATATGACTAAATAGTAAAGAACCATAAATAACTCCTAAAATACTTGTTCCTATATCTTGAGCAGTATCTTCTATTTGATTATTTATAACTCTAATTCCTAAAATAGTTATTAAAAATATTGTTATAATTGCAAAAACATAATCCATTCCCAAAAAATAAAGAATATTTGGAATTAATATTCCTGTTAATAATCCTAAATTTTTATATGGTTTTATATTTATTACTTCAGACATTTTATAAAATTCGTGCATTCCTATTCCTACTATTACATTAGTCAGCACCAATAAATAAATTCCACCTTTTGAATAGATAAACATCAAAATAGGAATTCCTAGTAAAGCTACTAAAATTCTATTTATCATCTATACGTCCTCCAAATCTTCTCTCTCTTTTATTATAACTATATATCGCTTTATCTAGTTCCTCCTCATTAAAATCAGGCCAGTAAACATCTGTTATATATATCTCTGAATAAGCTAGTTGCCATAAAAGAAAGTTAGAAATTCTAAACTCTCCACTTGTTCTTATTATAAGCTCTGGGTCAGGAATATCATTATAAAGAAATTTAGAAAAATTTTCCTCTGTTATTTCTTCATCTAATTCTCTAGCTTTTTTTATAGCATCTATTATCTCTGCTCTTCCACCATAATTAAATGCTATATTCAAAGTCATCTTATACTCTTTTGAAGTTTCATTTTCTAATTTTTCTATTGCATCCAATAAATTTTTACTTACTCCCTCTTTTCTTCCTGAAACCATAAATCTAACTTTATTTTCCAATAACATTTTTCTTTCAGAATTAATGTATGTTTTAAATAAAGTCATTAAAGCACTTACTTCCTCCTGTGATCTTTTCCAATTTTCAGTTGAGAAAGCATAGACTGTTAAATATTCAACTCCTATATTTCCACAATATTTTACTATTTTTCTCAAAGTATCTGCTCCAGCTTTATGTCCAAAAACTCTTGGTCTATTTTTAGCTTTTGCCCATCTTCCATTTCCATCCATTATAATTGCTATATGTTTTGGTATATTTAATGTTTTTTCCAAATTATCACCTCACTTATTTTAGATTTTATCATATCTATTGTTTTTTTTCCATACATATTTATATTTTATTTTTCTAAAATAATTCTTTAATAAGCCTTATAAAAATATACTAAATTCTATTTTTATAAATAAAAAATAAGGGGCTCTTTTAAAGTCCCTTATTTTAAATTAAAATTTTTCGTTTTAATTATACTGTTATCGCTTTTCACTATAAAAACATCTACATTATTTTTTTCACAAAATTCCAATATCTTATTATCTTTCATTCCAAAAAAACTTGTAGAATATATATCTGCCATAAATCCAGAATCACATATAACAGCTACCATTTTCTTATCAGCAATCGGATAACCAGTAAATTTATTCATAATATGATGATATCTCTTTCCATCTATCTCTATATATGTTTGGTAGTCACCTGATACTCCCATAGATTTATTTTTAATCTCCACTACTCCTAATCTTTTTTCTTGATTATTAGGATCTTGAAGTCCTATTTTCCAAGGAGAACCATCTATTTTTTCACCTATTGTGACTATACTTGAAACAGATGAAATAAAACCATTTTTTACTCCGTTATTGATCAATATCTCTTTTGCTTTTTCCAAAGCATAACCTTTTAAAAATGATCCTGTATCTATGGTTTCTTTTCCATTTACAATAAGATTATCATCTATTATCTCTACTTTTGAAAAATCAATATTCTTTAACACTTCTTTTATTTCTAATTCACTTGGCACATTTTTTCTTTCCTCTTTACCAAATCCCCATAGATCCAAAAGTGGTCCCACAGTAATATCATAAACCTTTTCTGTCACTTCGTACATTTTTCTCACTTCATCAAAAATATATTTTCCTTCTGAGTCAATTTTAACTATTTTTTTATCAGATTCATTTAAAGAATAAATTATAGAATTTTTATTTTTACTATTAAATTTATTATCTATTCTCTCTATTTCAGAAAAAGCTTTTTTCATTATTTCATTGGCCTGCTTCTCATTATCAGAATAAATTATCATTTGAATATATGTTCCAAATAAAAATTTTTCTTGAGAAAATCTTTTTTCATTAGATTTTTGACAACCTAATAAAGAAAAAATCATTAGAATTACAATTGTGTTAAAAAATATATTAATCTTCGACTTGATCTTTTTCATAAGTATAAGTTATTTTTCCTTCAACTAATTCTTTGAACACTTTTTTCATTAAAGTATCTTTTTTATTAGCTTTTACTAAAAGAGGTTTCCCTTTTATTATTTCTCTCATTCTTTTTCCAGTTGTTATAGTTAGTATATATTTATTAGGTATTTTTTCTAAAAGTCCATCATAAGTTATATCTGTTTTCATTATTTCATCTCTCCTTTACTTTTAATAATATTTATTAATTCTTCACAAGATTTCTCAACAGTATAATTAATTATTGAAATATCATATTTTTCTTCATATTTTAATTCTTCTAAAGAATTTCTAAGTCTTAATTGAATAGTCTCTTCATCATCTGTTTTTCTTCCTCTAAGTCTTTCTTCTAATTCTTTTCTACTTGGAGTTTTAAAAAATATCATATTAGCGTCAGGATATTTATCTTTTACCTGTAATCCACCTTGTACATCGATTTCTAGTATAACATTTTCTCCTTTTGCTAAACGACTTTCAACTTCAGATTTTAAAGTTCCATAATAATTTTCGTGAACTTTTGCAAATTCTAAAAATTCACCATTTTCTAATTTTTTTTCAAATTCAGGTATTGTTAAGAAATAATAATCTTTACCATCTACCTCTCCAACTCTTGGCTTTCTTGTTGTTGCAGAAGTAGCTAAATTTATATTTAACATTTTTCTTACTAATCTACATATTGTAGATTTTCCAGCTCCACTTGGTCCTGAAACTACAAATAAATGTCCTTTATTCATAATAATTGCTCCTTCACAAAGACTATTCTATATTCATCGCTTGTTCTCTAATTTTTTCTATTTCGTTTTTACATTCAACAACTATCTTTGATATTTCATATGAACTACATTTTACACCTGTAGTATTTAATTCTCTAAATATTTCTTGAAGTATAAAATCTATTTTCTTACCTACTATTTTTTCATCTGATTTTAATTCAATTTCTAATTGTTTTAAATGACTATCTAATCTTGATATCTCTTCTGATATATCACTTCTATCTGTAAAAAGTAAAATCTCTTTTAAAATATCTTCCTCTTTAAAAGTAACTTCTTCTCTTATAGTTTCCAATCTTTTTAAAAGTTTTTCTTTATAAATATCCACTACTTTTGCTTTATGAAGTTTTATAATTTCTACTCTCTCTTTTATAAAGTCCAATCTTTCTAAAAAATATTCTTTTAGTCTGTTTCCTTCTGTATTTTTAAATACTAAAAACTCTTCCAATAATTTTTCTAAATTTGAAAGAATAACCTCTTCATAATCATTAGTATCATTCTCTTTTCTTTTTATTACATTGAAGTTTCTAATTAAATAATCCATCTTATTAGTAAATTTATCATTTAATTTTTCTTCCATTTGATTTAAGACTTTTAAATATGCTTCGCAAATTTTCTCATCATATTCAAAAAGATTATCTATATCTCTTCTATCCTCAAAATCTATTTTTAAATCAATACTTCCTCTTGATACTTCTTCTCCAACTTTAGTTCTTATTTTAGTCTCTAAAAAATTTAAAGCAGAAGGCATCTTTATTTTTAAATTAAGATTTTTATTGTTTACACTCTTAATCTCCATATCAATTACAAAATCTTCACTTTGATAAGTAAGTTTTGAATAACCAGTCATGCTTCTCATTTGAGTTTTCTCCTTTGTTTTCAGATGACAAAATAGGCGACCTTTGTCGCCTATTTATTAAATTACTGTTCCTCTTTAACTTCTTCTGGAATTATTCTTTTATAATCAACATAACCTGTTCCTGCTGGTATTTTCTTACCAATGATTACATTTTCTTTTAATCCTTCTAAGTAATCTTCTTTTCCTTCAATTG
The DNA here is from genome assembly GCF_029258315.1 of Fusobacterium sp. Classification (GTDB taxonomy): domain Bacteria; phylum Fusobacteriota; class Fusobacteriia; order Fusobacteriales; family Fusobacteriaceae; genus Fusobacterium_B. The sequence goes on from NZ_JARHZE010000063.1 coordinate 16,975, forward strand.
CAGCATTAGAAAGAACTTTTGTTGTTTCTTGGAATGATGCAGCTGATATAAAGCTTTCAGTATTAACAGCAGCTTTTGTGATACCTTGAATTACTGGTTCATATTCTACTAATTTTTTACCTTTTGCTTTTAGCTCTTCATTTTCAAGATCAACTATTCTCTTTTCTATTACTTCGTCTTCTAGTAATAAAGAAGATCCTGAGTTTGTAATTCTTACTTTCTTGAACATTTGTTTAACTATGATCTCAATATGTTTATCGTTTACTGTAACACCTTGATCTCTATAAACTTGTTGTACAGATTCTAGGATAAACTGTTCAGCAGCAACTAATCCTTTGATACTTAAAATATCGTATGGAGAAATAGCTCCTTCTGTAATTTTATCTCCAGCTTTTATAAGCATTCCATCTGTTACTACTAAGTGATCTCCAACAGATACTAAGTATTCTTTATATAATTCAGAATTTCTCTCATCTTTTATTAAGATTACTCTCATACCTTTTTTCTTCTTAGATGTAATTTCAACTTTTCCATCTACTTCACTTAGTAAAGCTTTTCCTTTTGGATTTCTTGCTTCAAATAGCTCTTGTACTCTTGGAAGACCTCCAGTGATGTCTTTTGTTCCTTCTCCCTCTTTAATAAGTTTTGCTATAACTTGTCCTTTTGTTACTTTGTCACCTTCGTGAACCATCATATAAGCTCCAAATGGTATTTGATAGCTTGCTTTTACTTCTTTCTTCTCATCTAAAACAAGAAGTCTTGGGTTTAGGTCTCCAGAATCTACTGGTTTAACTGATAAGTATTCAGTAACTCCATATTTACTATCAAAGTTAGATTTAATAGTGATATCTTTATAAGCTACTATTCCGTCTTGGTCACATATAATTGGTACGTGATAAGGGTTTAAGTTAGCTAAAACTTGTCCAACTTCTACAACATCTCCATCTTTTACTCTTAAAATAGATCCTGATGGGATTTCATGGTCATTGTTTCCTATTGTAATTTTAGCTGATTGGCTAACTACAATTTCTTCTCCACTTTCTTCACTAACTAGTATTTTTACATCTTTGAACACTACTTTTCCAGCATTTTCTGCTTTTTTAGTAGTAGCTGAAGCTGTTGCTGTTGCAACTCCTCCTGTATGGAATGTTCTCATTGTAAGCTGCGTACCTGGTTCTCCGATTGATTGAGCTGCAATAACTCCAACTGCTTCTCCAAGTAATACTTCTTTGTGGTTAGATAAGTCCATACCATAACATTTTTTACATACACCTTTCTCTAAAGCACAAGTTAAAGGTGATCTAATTTTTATTTTCTTAATTTCTAATTCTTCTATTCTCTTAATTAATTCTTTTCCGATTAGAGTATTTCTTGGAGCTATAACCTCTCCATTAACTATTAAGTCCTCTGCTAATACTCTTCCATCTATTCTTTCTGATAATTTTTCAATTACTTTTCCTTCAGAAATTAATTCAGAAACTTCAATTCCTTCATGAGTTCCACAGTCCTCAGCATTTACTATTACCTCATGAGAAATATCAACAAGTCTTCTTGTTAAGTATCCTGAATCGGCAGTTCTTAACGCTGTATCTGCTAGTCCTTTTCTAGCTCCGTGAGATGACATAAAGAACTCTAATACTGTTAGTCCTTCACGGAAGTTAGCTTTAATAGGTACTTCTAGGATTCTTCCTCTTGTGTCAGCCATGTTTCCTCTCATTGCGGCTAGCTGTCTCATCTGTTGGATAGATCCTCTGGCTCCTGAAGTCGCCATCATATATACTGGGTTGAATTGATCTAGTCCACCCATCATTGCATCTGTAACATCAGCAGTTGCTTGTGACCAAACTGCAATTGTTTTTCTGTATCTTTCTTCGTTTATTATTTTTCCTTCTTTATATTCTTGAGCGATAGCTGCTATATCATCGTCAGCTTTTTTCAATATATCTTTTTTAACTGCTGGAATTTCTAGGTCTTCTATACCAACTGAAACTCCTGCAAATGTAGAATAATGATATCCGAAGTTTTTAACATCATTGATAACTTCTGCAGTTTTTGTAAATCCATATCTATCATATAAATCAGCAATTAATTTCTTTAAAGGATTTTTTCCGTAAGTCATTCCATAGTTTCTGATTTCTTCTGGTAAGATTTCAGAGAATAGAATTCTTCCTGGAGTAGTTGTTACCATTTCTCCATTTATTCTTACTTTTATTATTGCATGAGTATCTATAACACCATTTTCATAAGCAGTTAGAACTTGATCTCTATTAGAGAATTCTTTTCCTTCTCCTTTACATCCAGGTCTATCTTTAGTCATGTAGAAACATCCCATAACCATGTCTTGTCCTGGTACTGCAATTGGTTGTCCATTTGATGGAGCAATTATATTATTAGGTGCTAACATTAGAAGTTTTGCTTCCATTATTGCTTCTGGAGATAGTACTAAGTGTACTGCCATTTGGTCTCCGTCAAAGTCAGCGTTGAACGCAGAACATACTAATGGGTGTAATCTTATTGCTTTTCCTTCTATTAATACTGGCTCGAAAGCTTGAATAGAAAGTCTGTGCAGTGTCGGTGCTCTATTTAATAATACAGGGTGTCCGTCAATTACATCTTCTATGATATCCCATACTTTATCATCTGACTCTTCAACTAATTTCTTAGCTGTTTTTACGTTAGATGCTAATTCTCTCTTAACTAGTTCTCTCATTATAAATGGTTTATATAACTCAAGAGCCATTTTTTTAGGGATTCCACATTGATTCATTTTTAATGAAGGTCCAACAACGATAACTGATCTGGCAGAATAGTCAACCCTTTTACCTAGTAAGTTTTGTCTAAATCTTCCTTGTTTTCCTTTTAACATATCTGATAATGATTTTAGTTCTCTGTTATTTTGAGCAACAACAGGTTTTCCTCTTCTACCATTATCTATTAAAGCGTCAACAGCTTCTTGTAGCATTCTTTTTTCATTTTTTACTACAATCTCTGGAGCTTTTATTTCTAAAAGTTTTTTCAATCTGTTATTTCTGTTTATAACTCTTCTATATAAATCATTTAAGTCAGAAGTAGCAAATCTTCCTCCGTCCAATTGAACCATTGGTCTTAAATCAGCTGGTATTACTGGTACATTTTTTAATATCATCCAAGCTGGTTTGTTTTCAGATTCTAAGAAATCTCTAACTATCTTTAATCTCTTAGCAACTTTCTTTCTCTTTTGGCTAGAGTTTACATCCTCTAATTCTTTTTCTAACTCTTCTTTTAAAACTGCTAAATTAAGGTCTTCTAATAATCTTAAAATAGCTTCTGCTCCCATTTTTGCATCAAAAGAATTTCCATACATTTGTTTAAATAATTTATATTCTTTTTCATTTATAATTTTTCCAACTGGTAATGTTTCTTCATTACTTTGAACAACTATATATCTAGCAAAATATAAAACAGATTCTAATTCTTTAGGAGAAATTCCTAAAATTAAAGCCATTTTATTTGGTGTTCCTTTAGAATACCAGATATGAGATACAGGGGCAGCTAAAGCTATATGCCCCATTCTCTCTCTTCTTACTTTAGATTTTGTTACTTCAACACCACATTTTTCACAAACAAGACCTTTATATCTCATTCTTTTGTATTTTCCGCAACTACATTCCCAATCTTTTGTTGGTCCGAATATTTTTTCACAGAATAATCCATCCATCTCTGGATTTAATGTTCTATAGTTTATTGTCTCTGGTTTTGTAATTTCCCCATGAGACCATTCATATATTTTTTCAGGTGAAGCAAGTTTTATTCTAATTTTTTCAAAACTTTTTATTCCCATATTAAATGTAAAGCCTCCTTAATCGAGATAAAGTTTTTACACTTTATAATTATAAAATCAAGATAATTTATTACTCGTCATCTCCAAATGATAAATCATCATCTAAACCTTCATCAGAATCATCTTCTAATTCTATTTCCTCTCCAAATGCTGGAGCTCCTAATGAAAATTCTGTTATTGTTTCTTCTTTATTATAATCTTCATCAACATTGATTATATTTCCATCTTTATCAAATAATTCAATGTCTAAAGCTATTGCTTGGAATTCTTTTAACAATACTTTAAATGATTCAGGTAGATCAGCTTCTGGCATCTCTTCACCTTTTACGATAGCTTCATAAGTTTTTGTTCTTCCATTTATGTCATCTGATTTTACAGTTAACATCTCTTGAAGTATATTTGATGCTCCATAAGCTTCTAGAGCCCAAACCTCCATTTCTCCAAGTCTTTGTCCTCCAAATTGAGCTTTTCCTCCTAGAGGTTGTTGAGTTACTAATGAGTATGGTCCAATTGCTCTAGCGTGCATTTTGTCTTCTACTAGGTGGTGTAATTTTAACATATACATTATACCAACAGTAACTTTATTATCAAATGGATCTCCTGTTCTTCCATCGTAAAGTGTTACTTTACCACTTCTAGGATATCCTGATTTTTCTAAACGATCTTTTATTTCATCCTCAGTAGCTCCATCAAATACTGGTGTTGCTATGTATCTTTCATCTTTATTAGGTATTTTTTGTAAAGCTAGTCCTAAGTGAACCTCTAATACCTGTCCGATATTCATACGAGAAGGCACTCCTAGTGGGTTAAGAACAACGTCTAAGTGTGTTCCATCTGCTAAGAATGGCATATCCTCTGCAGGTAATACTCTTGAAACAACCCCTTTGTTTCCGTGACGTCCTGACATCTTATCTCCAACTGTTATTTTTCTCTTTTCAGCAACGAAAATTCTAATAACTTTGTTTACACCAGCTTTTAAGTCATCACCGTTTTCTCTCGAAAGCTCTAATACTTCTACTACAGTTCCTTTTGAACCATGAGGCATTCTAAGTGATGTATCTCTTACATCTCTAGCTTTTTCTCCAAAGATAGCTCTTAATAATTTTTCTTCTGCAGGTGGCTCTGTTTCTCCTTTAGGAGCTGTTTTTCCAACAAGAATATCTCCAGCTTCTACTTCAGATCCTACTATTATGATACCATTAGCATCTAGATTTCTTAAAGCTTCTTCTGAAACGTTAGGAATCTCTCTTGTTATTTCTTCGTCACCTAATTTTGTATTTCTAGCTTCAATTTCATATTCTTCTATATGTATAGATGTAAATACATCTTCTTTTCTTAATCTATCAGATATTAAGATCGCGTCCTCGTAGTTATATCCTTCCCAAGGCATGAATGCCATAAGAATATTTCTTCCAAGTGCTAAATCTCCACCCTTTGTTGCAGGTCCATCAGCTATAACTGCACCTTTTTCAACTCTTTCTCCTAAATCAACAATTGGTTTTTGATGTAAACACATTGCTTGGTTTGATCTTTCATAGTTTAATAAAGTATGAGTTACTTCAATTCCTTCATCTGACATAACTTTTATTAAATGAGCATCTACATATGTAACTACTCCTGACACTTCACTTATAACTACTGCTCCAGAGTCAATAGCAACTTTTCTCTCTATACCTGTTCCTACATAAGGAGCTTCTGTTCTTAATAATGGTACTGCTTGTCTTTGCATGTTTGATCCCATTAGTGCACGGTTAGCGTCGTCGTGTTCAAGGAATGGAATAAGTCCTGCTGATACAGATACAACTTGTTTAGGAGAAACATCTATATAATCAACTTTTTCTCCCTCAACTTGTAATATCTCATGACCAAATCTACAAGTTACATTTCCAATAAGTTTTCCATTTTCATCAAATTTAGAGTCAGCTTGGGCGATGAATAATCCATCTTCTTCATCTGCTGCTAAATAATCTATTTTATCAAAGTTTACAATTCCATTTTCAACTTTTACATATGGAGTTTCCATAAATCCATATTCATTTACCTTAGCATATGTAGCTAAAGATCCGATAAGTCCTATATTTGGTCCCTCTGGAGTTTCTATTGGACAAACTCTTCCATAGTGAGAGTCGTGTACGTCTCTAACTTCGAATCCTGCTCTTTCTCTAGAAAGTCCTCCAGGTCCTAATGCAGAAATTCTTCTTTTATGTGTTAACTCAGCTAATGGGTTTGATTGGTCCATGAACTGTGATAACTGTCCAGATCCAAAGAAATCTAATATTAATGCGTTTAATGGTCTTGTATTTAATAAAGATTGTGATGATAAAGTTTCAGAATCTTGTATTGTCATTTTTTCTCTTACCATTTTTGACATTTTAGCAAGTCCTGCTCTTATTTGCATTAATAGAAGTTCTCCAACTCCTCTTATTCTTCTGTTACATAAGTTGTCAATATCATCTGTTTGACCTTCACCATTAAATAAGTCCATTATAACTTCTATTGTTCTTCTAATATCTTCTTTTGTTAAAAGAATTTCATTAGAATCAACATCAATTCCTAATCTCTTATTTAATTTATATCTTCCAACTGGCTCTAGATCATATCTTTGTGGATTAAAGAACATTTGTCTTATTAATGATCTTGCTGATTCAACAGTTACTAAATCACCAGGTCTTAATTTTTTAAATACCTCAGTTACTGCCTCTTCTTTTGTTTCAGTATCATCATTTAATATTGTATTTGCTAATATTTTCTCTTTTGGTGATACTTTATAGTAAACTATATTTGTTACTTTTTTCTCAATAAGTCCTAATATAGTTTCAACTGTGATAAGGCTACCAGCTTCTCCTATAAACTCTCCATCTTCTTCATTAACAATATCTTCTTTTAAGAAGCATCCTTCTATTTCTTGTCTTAAATTTTCTAAAAGTTCTTCAGAATTTTTATAATTTCCATAATAAGTTGTTAAATCCAATTCTTTTGTTTCTAAAAACTCTTCCATTATTTCTTGATTGTTATCAAAAAATTCTATAGCTTTTAAGAATACAGTAGCTAATACCTTTTTCTTTCTGTCAATCTTAACATTTAAAAAGTCATTTTTATCAGTTTCAAACTCTAGCCATGTTCCTTTGTATGGAATAATTTTTCCTATAAAAAGGTCTTTTCCGATTTGTAGATTAACTTCTTTGTCAAAAGAAACTCCAGGAGATCTATGTAATTGAGATACAACTACTCTTTCTGCTCCGTTGATAATGAATGTTCCTCTTGGAGTCATTAGAGGTATCTCTCCAAAGTAAACTAGACTCTCTTGAATTTCATTTCCACTTTTTTTGTTAGTTAGTCTTAGTCTAACTTTTAATGAAGCTGAATATGTTTTTCCTCTTTTTTTACACTCTAATTCATTATTTAAAGGTGGCTCAGCATCATGTAATTCATATGAGATATAATCTAAACGAATATCTCCATTTGAAGATTCTATTGGAAATATTTCTCTAAAAGCAGATTCTAATCCTTTATTTTCTCTTGATAATGGACTAATTCTTGATTGAATAAAATCTTCATAAGAATTTAATTGAAATTCTAAAAAATGAGGCATTTCTCCTCTTTCTTTTATTTTTCCAAAATTAAATCTTTCAACGAGTTTCCCCATTTACTCACACTCCTTCAATTTTAATGTCAATACCTAACCTTTTGAAAATAACTTTCTTAGTTTCAAAAGATTAAGTATTAACTACTACAAATTAAATTACAACTATTATAGATGACTAAAATAGGCACTCAGTTGGAGTGCCTATTTCTTTTTGTTCTGTACAAACTTTCAGTTTAAAGAACTATTTAACTTCTACTGTTGCTCCAGCAGCTTCTAATTTAGCTTTGATTTCTTCAGCTTCTTCTTTAGATGCTCCTTCTTTTATAGTTCCACCGTTGTCAGCTAATTCTTTAGCTTCTTTTAATCCTAATCCAGTGATTCCTCTGATTTCTTTAATAACTCCGATTTTTTTGTCTCCAGCTGATTTTAATATTACATCAAATTCAGTTTTCTCTTCAACTTCAGCTGCTCCTGTTCCTGCTGCTGCTACTGCTACTGGTGCTGCTGCAGTTACTCCAAAGTGCTCTTCTAAAGCAGATACTAATTCTCTTAATTCTAAAACTGACATAGCTTCTAAGTCAGCGATAAATTGTTGTTTATCAAATGCCATTTATTTTCCTCCTTAAATTTTTACAATAATATGATTTATTTTTTATTTTTATTTTTTAAATTATTCAGCAGAACCTTCTTTTTTGTCTGCTACTGCTACTAAACCATAAGCAAGTTTTCTTACTGGTCCTAACATTCCGTTTAACACCATAGATAATAATTGCTCTCTTGATGGTAAAGATGCTAATGCAACAACATCAGCTTCGCTAACTCTTTTTCCTGTTAAATATCCACCTTTGATATTGAATATTTTAGCTTTAGCGTTTGCTTTTGCTACTTCGTTCATTATTTTAGCTGGTGCAACGATATCATCATATCCGAATGCGAAAGATGTAGTACCTTCTAATATATCATCAAAAGAATCCTCAACTCCAGCTTCTTTAAGAGCTATTTTGAATAATCTGTTTTTAGCTACTAGATATTCTCCACCAGCTTCTCTTAAAGATTTTCTCAATTGAGTTTCCTCTTTAACTTTTATTCCTTCATAATCTACTAATACGATAGATTGCGCTCTTTTAATTTTTTCAACTAACACTGCTACTGCTTCTACTTTAGCTTGATTTGCCATTCCAAGTCACCTCCTCTTTTTTTAAAAAATACCCCCGCAACTAAGTTATCACTAGAGACGGAGGCTGTATTTTTCCATTGAGGTTTATGAATACCTGATTCCAACCTCGGTAGGGTTTACGGCTAAGCCACCTACTGTCTTTAGTATGGATTTATTATTTAATTTTATCCAACAATCTATTATAATATATTTTTCTAAAAAAATCAAGAAAAATTTTATTATTTATTATCCTATTTCTTTAGCTACTAAAACTGGATCCATTTTTACTCCAGGTCCCATAGTTAATGAAACAGCTACAGTTCTTAAATATTGTCCTTTTGCATCAGCTGGTTTTAATCTTACGATTTCTGCCATAAATGCTTTAAAGTTTTCATATATTTTTTCATCAGAGAAATCAGCTTTTCCGATTGGTACGTGAATAGATCCTAATTTGTCTACTCTGAATGCTAATTTACCTTTTTTGAATTCAGCAACTGCTCCTGCGATATTAGGAGTAACTGTTCCTGATTTAGGGTTAGGCATTAATCCTTTAGTTCCTAATATTTTTCCAAGTCTTCCTAATTTAGGCATCATATCTGGAGTAGCGATTACTAAGTCGAAGTCTAACCAACCTTGTTGGATTTTCTCGATGTATTCTTCAGCTCCAGCATAGTCAGCTCCAGCTTCTAATGCTTTGTTTATGTTTTCACCTTGAGTGATTGCTAATATTTTAACGCTTTTTCCAGTTCCGTGAGGTAAAACAACTGTTCCTCTTATTTGTTGACTTGCATGTCTAGGGTCTACTCCTAATCTTAATGCAACTTCAACTGTTTCTAAGAAGTTAGCAGTTCTTGTTTTAACAACTGTTTCTAAAGCTTCTTTAACTTCATATAATTTTGTACTATCTACTAACTTAGCAGCTTCTAAGTATTTTTTTCCTCTATGTTTTGCCATTTATTTACTTCCTCCTCTGTGGTCAATGGAATTTATCCTACCACTATATATATCAAAAATCGCTTTTAATTAATCTACTACTTTTATTCCCATAGATCTTGCAGATCCTGCTAATATTCTCATTGCTGCTTCAACTGATCCTGCGTTTAAGTCAGGCATTTTTGTTTCAGCAATTTCTCTTAATTTAGCTGTATTGATAGTTCCAGCAACTTCTTTTTTAGAGTTTCCTGCTCCTTTGCTTGTTCCAGCTGCTTTCTTTAATAAGTCAGATGCTGGTGGAGTTTTCATTATAAATGTGAATGATCTGTCATTGTAAACAGATATTTCAACTGGTATAATCCATCCTGCTTTATCTTGAGATTTAGCATTAAATGCTTTACAGAATTCCATTATGTTAACACCGTGTTGTCCTAAAGCTGGTCCAACTGGTGGTGCAGGGTTTGCTTTTCCTGCTGGTAATTGTAATTTTATAACTTTAATAACTTCTTTTGCCATTCCTAATATTACACCTCCAAAATGTGTGGTCCTAATGATTTTTCTCCCACTTGATTAATCCCTTTGATTAATCTTCTTCCTTCTTAACATCAGTAATGTTAGCTTCGATTGGTGTCATACGTCCAAACATATCCATCATTACTTTAACTTTTCTATTTTCTAAATTAATTTCAGCAACTTTTCCTCTTTGCCCAACAAATCCTTCAGCCTCAATTATTACATAATCTCCAACTGCAAAGTCCACTGCAACTAATTCTGCATCTTCTTTTTCACTATTTTCTTCACTATAACCTATTACTCTAAAGATATTTTCTACTTCTTCTTCTTCCATAGGTATAGGATCTGATCCAACTCCAACAAATCCTGTAACACCATTTGTATTTCTAACTACATACCAAGCGTCAGAATCAACACTGTAATTAATTCCATTCTCACTTTCTTCTCTAGTAGCTACCATTTCTAGCATTACATATCCTGGGAATAATTTTCTGCTTATTGTTTTTTTCTTACCTCTTCTAAGCTCAACAGATTGCTCTTCAGGCACTAATATTTTAGTAACAATTTCATTCATTCCTAAAGTTTCTATTTTTTGCTCCAAATCAGTTTTTACTTTTTTTTCATATCCAGAATAAGTATGGATCATAAACCATTTTTTTTCTAAAACTGTATTCATCTTATTGTCCTCCAAATAGAGATACAAGTCTCTTCAAAAGTCCTAAAACAACTATATCAAAAACTCCTAAATATATGCTCAACGCAACACTCATTACAGCAACCCATACAGTAGCATGTATTACTTGTTTCTTTCTAGGCCACTCAACCTTTGAGTATTCCATTTTAACATCTTTTAACAACTTCATAGTTTTTCCACCCTTTTTATTTTTTCATAAAAATGGCAGGTCAAGAGGGACTCGAACCCCCAGCCCTCGGTTTTGGAGACCGATGCTCTACCAATTGAGCCATTGACCTGCATGTTGATAACTATTTTAACTTATTTTTTACTTACTATTTTTTAGTTTCTTTGTGTAGAGTTTCTTTTCCACACCATTTACAATACTTATTTAACTCTAATCTCTCAGTAGTGTTCTTTTTGTTTTTTGAAGTACTGTAGTTTCTTCTTTTACATTCTGTACATTCTAATTGAATATTTACTCTCAATTCATACACCTCCATTTGTTTATCGGATAATTCTTAATCCTCCCATACTACTCCATATGAGTATGGTAATAGAGTTCTTTATGATTCTAGTTTATTAAGACATTGATAATTATACACTATATCTCGTCTCTTGTCAATATATTTTTTTTATTTTTTTAAAATTTCCCTAAAAATTAGGGAAATTTTAATTATTCATCTTTTTTTACTTCATTTTCCTTTAATTTTTTCTCAATATTTCTTATTTTAACATTCATTTCATTTACCCTAACTTCTATTGAGTTTAGTATCCAATATTGAAAATGATTTGTTCTCTTCATTTCATAAATTAGCCATATTATTTTTATAATACCAAAAAGAATAGCAAAGTAAATGGATACTTCTAAGGAAATTTTTCTTAATACTCCCCCCATAAAAAGCAATACAACTATCATAGAAATAAGCAAAATATTTACTCTTTTACTATATACATCGTTTTTTCCACCTATTTTTCCAACTATCTTTTGTATTTTTTCTTTTTCTTTTTGAAAGGCTTCTAATTCTTGTAATAAATTTTCTTGATTGGCATCCATATTACTACTCCTTTTTTATCTAATTTTAGCTATTGTCGGCATCTCTCTCTTATATTGATTTCTAGCAATTCTACTAAAAATAGTATCAACTATTTTTTCATCATATCCTTTAGCTTTTATCTCTTCTTTTGTATTATTTTTATATATTAAATGATACAAAATTTCATCAGCCATTTCATAAGAAAATCCTAATTCAGCCTCGTCTGTTTGTCCTTCCCATAAGTCAGCACTTGGTTTTTTATCTATTACTTCTCTTGGTACTCCCATGTATCTTGATAGTTCCCAAACCTGAACTTTTAATAATTCTCCTATTGGATTTATTCCGCTTGCCATATCACCAAATTGCGTTCCATATCCTAATAATAATTCTGTTTTATTTGAGGTTCCCATAACTATTGCATTCTCTTTAGCAGAATTGTCAAATAAAACACACATTCTAGTTCTTGACATATAATTCCCTCTTCTAAGACCTGAAGCTTCTCCTTCCATTCCAAAGTATCCATCAACCATTGGTGTTATCTCTACCTTTTTAGAATTTATTCCTGAAGCTTTTACTACCAATTCAGCATGCTCTACACTTTCTTTACTTGATGTTTTATACGGCATCATAACTGTGTAAACATTTTCTGGCCCCATGGCTTTTGCAGCTATAAAAGCTACCAAAGCTGAATCTATTCCTCCAGAAAGTCCTAAAATTACTTTTTTAAACCCTCTTTTAGCTGTCTCTTCTCTTACAAAATTTACTAATTTTTCTTCTAATTCTTTCATATTAGAAGTAAGTTCATTATAAATTTCAGATTTCATTATCTTACTCCTCTCCCTCTAAAAGTTCTCTATCTAAACCAAATTTTCCTATTTTACCACTTCTATAATCTCTTAATAAAGTTAATGTAGCTTGGTGAATATTAAGATTTCCACCTTTTTGAATCATTCTCATTCTAAGAGCTATATTTTCTAGAACATTACCTGCTACACCTTCAAAATCTTCATCTAATAATTTATATCTCTCTTTTAAGTTGTCTTTTAATCCATAAGATATAATTTTTTCTATAAATTTACAAGCGACATCATCTATTGGTAAAATATCATCTTTTATTGCTCCTGATATAGCAAGATTGAATCCTACTCTTTCATCTTCAAATTTTGGCCATAAAATTCCTGGAGTATCTAAAAGTTCTAAACCTTCTTTTATTCTAACCCATTGTTTTCCTTTAGTATATCCTGGCATGTTTCCTACACCAGCACTATTCTTTCCAACTATTCTATTTATAAGTCTTGATTTTCCAACGTTAGGAATCCCTGCTACCATCAATCTTGTATTAACTTTTCTTAGACCTTTTTTCATAAGTCTTTCTTTTTTTTCTGCTGACACCTTATCTATTATAGAATAAAGCTTTTTCATATTAAATCCTGTTTCAGCACTTAGTTCAAGAACCTCATCAGCATCTTTATGATTTATGAAATAATTTCTCCACTTATTTATTTCTTCTTTATCTACTAAATCAGCTTTATTTATTACTATTATTCTTTTTTTGCCTTTTGCAAAAGTGGAAATGTCTGGATTTCTACTTGATATTGGTATACGAGCATCTACAACCTCTAAAACAATATCTATCAAAGGCATATTTTCCTTTATCATATCTTTTGTCTTTTTCATATGACCAGGATACCAGTTTATTCTTGTCATTGACATATTTTTTACTCCTCTTCTTCCTCTATATCTTTTGCATATTTATTTACTTTTTCTTTTTTCTCTTCTACTTCATTTCCTCTTACTATAATAACATATTCTCCTTTCAGAGTTTTGTTATCTAATTTTTCTATCAATTCTTTTGTTGTACCTCTTACTATTTCTTCATAGATTTTGGTAATCTCTCTTATAAGTACAACCTCTCTTTCTCCTATGAACTCTTCAATATCTTTTAAAGTTCTAACTACTCTATGAGGCGATTCAAAAAACATTATTGTTCTTTTTTCATCTGAAAAAGATTTTAAAAGTGTTTGTCTTCCTTTTTTCTTTGGAAGAAACCCTTCAAACACAAATCTTCTCATAGATACTCCAGCCACAGAAGCTGCCGCTGTCATAGCACTGACTCCTGGAATAGGAACTACTTTTATATCATTTTTTAAAGCCTCATCTACAACCTCATAACCTGGATCTGATATACAAGGAGTTCCTGCATCGGTTACCAATGCAATATTTTTCCCCTCTTTTAGCAAATTCACTATATTTTCTACTTGATGTTGTTTTGTATGTTCATCATATCTATAAATTGTAGTTTCAATCTCTAAATGATTTAAAAGTTTTTTTGTAACTCTAGTATCTTCAGCAAAAACATAATCTACTTCTTTTAATATTCTTATAGCTCTTAAGGTAATATCCTCAAGATTTCCAATAGGTGTTGCAACTATATAAAGCATTTTTTACCCCTTATTTTTTATTTTTTCTTTCTTGTATCATCGAAATAATAGCTGCTTCTGCAGTTTTTAATTGTTTATCCTCTTTTTTTATAAGTTTTTTAGCTTCTTTTTCACCAACTATTGATGTTAATAATTTTTCTTTACTTGCTTCCTGAGCTTTATCATCTATGTTTGTTACAAAACCATCATAGAATAAATAATCATCTTTCTCTTCTACTAAAATATCTGGTTTTATTCCTATACCGTGAATATTTTCACCTTTTGGTGTATAGTATTTTGCAATAGTTAATTTTACTCCATCTTTATCTGGTAAAGGTATTAATACTTGAACACTTCCCTTTCCAAAACTTTTTTCTCCTATAAGAAGTCCTCTCTTATAATCTCTTATTGCTCCTGAAACAATTTCAGAAGCAGAAGCACTTCCTTCATTTATTAAAACAACCAATGGAAAATCTCCATAATATTTACCTTCTCTATACGAAAAGACCTCTTCACCTTTTTTAGGTCTTTCACTTACTATTACCCCTTCTTTTATAAACATTGAAGATATACTTACAGCTTGACCTATTATTCCTCCAGGGTTGTTTCTTAAATCAAGAATTAATCCTTCCATTCCTTGATTTAATAATTTTTCTAATTCTCTTGCTACTTCTTTATCAACATTTTCAGCAAATTGAGTTAGTTTTATATATCCTACTTTATTATCTAACATCTTACTTCTAACATTTTCTAATTTAATATCAGCTCTTTTTAAAACAATTTCTCTGTCTTTTTTTTCTGATTCTCTATAAATTTTTAATTTAACCTCTGTTCCTGTTTTTCCTTTTAAAAGTCTTGAGGCTTCTTCTAGTTCTATATCATAAGTACTTTTTCCATCAATATATAAGATTTTATCATTTGGTCTAATTCCTGCATTAAAAGCTGGAGCTCCCTCTATAAGAAGTTCAACAGTAACTGGTTCATTAGATCCTTTTCTAATGATCATTCCTACTCCTGAATATTCTCCCTTCATCTGTCCCTCTAAATCTTCCATTCCTTTTTGAGAAAAATAATTTGAATGAGGATCATCTAAAGTTTCTATCATTCCCTTTAATGCTCCTTGCATAAGAATTGTTTTATCTAATTTTTTATCTCCAACAAAATTTTCTTGAATAACATCCATCACATCAGAAATTTCTTTTAACTGTTTTATATTATTCATAAAACCTGTTTTTTCTTCTTTAGCTGATACCGTTGCAGAAAAAAGAGTTAGTGCTAATAACATTCCTACTTTTTTTACATCTTTTCTAAACATTCTTCCTCCCAATTTATACCCCATCAACTACTCTTTGTATATTAATATCTTTTTCAACTTCATTTTTGCTAAATAATGATATATACTCTGTATTTCCTTTTCCACCTTTTATAGGAGAAACATCTAAAAACTCTAAATAAAATCCATTCTTTTTAGCACTTTCTAAAACTCTATTGATAGCATAAATATGATATTCTTTATTTCTTACTATTCCACCTTTTTCTATCATCTCTTTTGTAACTTCAAATTGTGGTTTTATTAGTGCCATCAGTTTTGTATCTTTTCCAAAAAATTTATTTAAAGAAGAAAATATGCTTGTTATTGATATAAAGGATACGTCCATGACTATATAATCTATATTTGAATTATCTATTTCTTCCAAAGTTAAATCTTTTATGTGTTTATTTTCTAAAGAGGTAACTCTTTCATCACTTCTTAGACTCCAATCTAGTTGATTTGTTCCTACATCAACAGAATATACATGAACAGCTCCATTTAAAAGAGCACAATGAGTAAATCCTCCTGTAGATGCTCCTACATCTAAAACTTTTTTATTTTGAAAATCAAGTCCAAACACATTTATAGCCTTTTCTAATTTCAATCCACCTCTACTAACATATTTAGACTCTTTTCCTTTCACTCTTATATTCAACTCTTTTTCTTCATCTATTTTTATAAAAGTTCCTGGCTTTTCAACTTTTGTATCATTAACCAAAACTATCCCAGCCATCACTGCCCTTTTAGCTTTATCTACATCTGGATAAAAACCATACTCAACTAAAAGTTCATCAATCCTTTTTTTCATCAGTATCTCCTTTTAGATTTCTATCTTCAAATTCAAAAATTTTATTTTCATCTAAATATTTTAAAATCTCATTTCCAAGAATTAGATTTTTAAATCCTTTCTTTTCAACAGATCTTATTAATTTCTCTGTCTCAATTATTCTTTTTGAAAAAAATTCATCACCTATTGGAACTTTTTTATTTTTACGAAAATAATTTAAAAGTTGTTTTGTCGAACCTAATTTTAATTCTTGTTTAGATTTTTTTAATCTATCTTTTATAATTCCTGTTGTGCATTTATATCTCTTACTTACCTCTATAAGAGATTCTCCTTTTTCAAATCCTTTTAGTATTCCGTTAGCCTCTACAGGATTTATCCTATGATATTTTGCCGAATACATATCAGCCCAATGAACGAGATGAGCTTCTTTTGTGCTTGGATTTATTTTTCCCCATTTTCCATGATGAGAAACAACTATATGAATTATATTTTTTCTCACTGAATTTTTTAATTTAAGCCCTGTTTTCTCTTCTATTTTTTCTAAAAGATTTTCAGTTTCCTTTACAACATAATCTGGGTTTCTCAGCATAACTTGAGAGTGAGAAAGTCCTTCCTCTTGTTTTCTTAAACTCCCTTTACTCAAATCATGAACTATTGTCCCTACCACTATGGAAAAAAGATCTATCTCCTCACTTGCTTTAAAAAGATTAGAATATATTTTTTTTATCTCATTAACTGAAAGAATAAAAACATCATATGTATGTGCTGTTATCTTTACACCCTGATCATTATAATTTTCAAGATCTTTAATAACCTCTTCATTCAATAATTCTTCCAAAAATATTTTTATTTTTTTATCAACTTCTAACATTAAAGTTTCCCTTCTATTCTTTCTACCAAAGACACCCCTCTGAGTCCATATTTTTCCATTAGCTCTCCTCTTTTTCCATGAGGGATTTCTCCTGTTTCTATACCTATCTTATTTATTTTTTTATTTATTCCTATATCGTTTAAATAATTTAAAATTTCACTTCCGAAACCGCTTACTTGATAAGCCTCTTCTAAAACAAAAATATTCTCATATTTTGAAAACTCATTTTTTATATAATCAAAATCCATTGGACAAATAGATGCAGCACTTACTATTGTTCCATCAATTTTTCTTTCTTTTAATAAATCTTCAACTGATAATACCTCTTTTAACATACTTCCTGTACAAATAAATAAATTGTTTTTACCTTTTTTTATTTCTTTCCACTTACCTATTTCAAATTTCTCATCTTCTTCTAAATTAAAAATTTCCTCTTTACTATATCTTATAGCTATTGGTTGAGATAAGTTTGCTGATAATTTTAATACCTCTTTTAATTCTTTTTCGGTAGTAGGTGATACCAATAAAAAATTTGGTAAAGTTATAAATAAAGAGATATCGTATAGTCCATTATGTGTCTTTCCATCCTCTCCAACTATTCCTGCTCTATCAATGAGTAGTTTAATTGGTAAATTTTGTAAAGAAATATCATGAATAAGCTGTCCAACACCTCTTTGTAAAAAAGTAGAATAAACGGCAAAATACGGCTTTTTATTTCTTTTTGCCAAACCTCCAGCAAAAGTTATTCCATGTCCTTCGGCTATTCCAATATCAAAACTTCTCAAAGGATTTTCTTCAAAAAAACTTTTTAACCCAGTCCCCTTAACCATTCCAGCAGAAATAGCATAAATATCTTTATCCTCTTTTGCCATTTCAACCAAAGTTTCTCCTACAACATCAGAATAAATTTTTTTACTTACTTTATTCGTATTTAGTGGACTAACTCCATGAAATTTTTCTTTTTCTTCTTCGGCAGGCTTATACCCTTTTCCTTTTTTTGTTTTTACATGTATAAATATAGGTCCCTCTTCTGCTTTTATTTTTTCAAATACAGAAAGTAGTTCCTCCATATTATGACCATCAATAACACCAAAATATTTAAAACCTAAATTTTCAGATATACTTACTGGTAAAAAAAAGTTTTTTACTGAATACTCCGCTCTTCTTATAGCATTTGATATTTTTCTTCCAAAGTGGCCTCTATTTATTATATTTTTTATATCTTTTCTGATACTCATATAGGCCTTGCTTAAAATCATTTTACTGAAAAATTTTGAAAGAATTCCTACATTCTTTCCAATAGACATTTCATTATCATTTAAAATAACTACTATATTCTTTATATTTCCCATATTGTTTAAAGCTTCTAGTGAATGACCGTTTGCAATAGAAGCATCCCCTACAATAACTATCACTCTTTTTTGAGGATCTCCAATTGCTAATCCTACTCCTGCAGATAGTGCACTTCCTGCATGTCCACTTATAAAATGGTCATAGGAACTTTCCTTGGGATCACAAAAAGGACCTATACCACCTAAAGTCCTTAATGTCTCAAATCTATCTTCTCTATCTGTTAATATCTTATATACATAAGATTGATGCCCTACATCAAATAGAACATCTGTATCTTCATCTTTAAAAACTTTCCTTAAAGCTACTGTTAACTCAACAATTCCTAAATTTGAAGCTAAATGTCCTCCATTTTTTAAAACGACATCTATTATCTTTTTTCTTACATCAACACACAGTTTCTTCAATTCCTCTATACTAAAATTACTTAAATCCATAATTCGCCCCAATCTTTTTTATATTAAATAATCTTTAAATAAAAAAGCTATTATTACTCCCAATATTGCTCCTATCAAAACTTCAAATGGAGTATGTCCTAACAGCTCTTTTAATTTTTTTTCATCATTAAATCTTTGACCAAGTCTTTGAGCCAATTCTTCTACCATTCTATTTACTACTCTAGCTTGTTTTCCTGCTGCTCTTCGTATTCCAGCAGCATCATACATTGTAATTCCAGAAAACACTATGGCTATGGCAAAATAAGGGGTATTTGTTCCATAGACAATTCCAATACATGTTGTTAAACAAGAAACTGTTGATGAATGAGAGCTAGGCATTCCACCTGTTTCAAAAAATCTTTTTAGATTAAAACCCTTTTCTACAAAAATTGTTTCAAGAACCTTGTAAAATTGAGCTAAAAACCATGCTATAAAAGTAATATCTAGTATTCTATTATTAAAAATAATACCCTCATTCATATTTCCACCCTCTATCTAATTGTTCTTTTCTATCTTAAACTATCTTTTAACTCTAAAGAAACTTTTGGATTTTCTTTATTTTCTTTATATAAAATTATTGTTTTTCCTATTACTCCAACAACTTCACAACCAGTTTTCTCCTCTATTATACTAGCTAACTCTCTTTTATCAATTTCAACTGATTGTAACATTTTTACTTTTATTAATTCTCTAGAAGCTATTGCATCTAAAATACTTTGTCCTAAATTATCTGTATACCCTTCTTTTCCAACTCTAACAATTGGATCTAACTCGTGGGCTTTTTTTCTTAAAAATTCTCTCTCTCTACTATTCATTTAATTTTTTCTCCTTTAATTTCTATTTTATTTTAATTTATTAAACTTCCAATATAATTGGAAGAATTACTGGATTTCTCTTTGTCTTACTATATACATACTTAGCTACTGCCTCTTTTGTTATATTTTTAATAGGCTGCCAGTCCATAAGACCTTCTCTTTCAATTTTTTCTAATTTTAAATTTATGTGTTCTATCACACCTTTTATCAACTCATCTGATTCTTTTGAATATGTGAATCCTCTAGTAATGATTTCTGGACCAGAAAGTATTTTTTTAGTTAATTTATCTAAAGTAAATCCAACTATAATAACTCCATCTTGAGAAAGTTGTTGTCTATCTCTTAAGACAGTTTGTCCTATATCTCCAACTCCTAACCCATCTATAAATGTAGCTCCTGCACTTACTTTTCCTTTTAATTTAACTCCACTTTTTGCAATTTCTATCTTATTTCCATTTAGTGCTAATAAAGTATTTGCTTTTGGAATTCCAACCTTTAAAGCTGTATCTATGTGAGCTTTTAACATCTTATATTCCCCATGAACTGGTATAAAATATTTTGGTTTAACTAAATTAAACATTAATTCTTGCTCTATCTTAGATCCATGTCCTGATACGTGAATTCCTGCTACTTTTTTAAATATTACCTCAGCCTCATATTTTAACAAATTATTTATATTTTTTGAAACTGCTTTTTCATTTCCTGGAATTGGAGTAGCTGAAATTATAACAGTATCTCCCTCTTTTACTCTAGTATGTTTGTGTATATTTGATGCTATTCTTGATAGTGAAGCCATTGGTTCTCCTTGAGTTCCAGTACATAGAATGACAACTTTATTATCTTTTTGATTATCTACTTCAGATAAAGGAATTATTGTGTCTTTCTTTATCTTTAGATATCCCATATTTGATGCAATCTCAAATACTTTTACAAGGCTTCTTCCATCAACAGCAATTTTTCTTCCATACGATTCTGATATTTCAATGATTTGTTGTAGTCTATGAATATGCGAAGCAAAAGCTGCTATAATTATTCTTCCTTTCGCCTTAGCAAATTCTATTTGAAACGCTTCTCCAACTGTTTTTTCTGATGGAGTAAACCCCTCCGCTTCTGCATTAGTCGAATCAGATAAAAGTAAATCTACACCTTTTTCTCCTATTTGAGCAAATCTTGCTAAATCACTTGACTGTCCATCAACTGGAGTGAAATCTATTTTAAAGTCTCCTGTAAATAAAACATTTCCTGCTGGAGTTGTTACATGAATCGCATAAGAATCAGCTATTGAGTGAGTTATTCTTATAAATTCAACATTAAAATATTTTCCAATTTTTACCTTTGATCTATTTTTTACTTCTCTTAATTTTGGCATATCTTTTATTTTAAAATTTTCAAACTTTGATTCAATCAATGCTAAAGTTAATTTTCCTGAAAAAATAGAAACTTCTTTATCTATTTTTTGATATAAGTATGGAATAGCCCCAATATGATCCTCATGTCCATGAGTAACAAATAATCCTTTTATTTTATTTTTATTATTTTCTACATAAGAAAAATCTGGGATTACTGCATCTATTCCTAAAAGACCTTCTCCTGGAAAACCTAATCCACAGTCTATTATTATTATTTCATCCCTATATTGAACCAAACTCATATTTTTTCCAACTTCATCTAATCCACCTAAAGGAATAACATACATTTTCTCCTCTTTTGTTGCTTCTTTTACCACTTCTTTTTTTACTACTATTTCTTTTTTATTTTCTAACTTTTCTGTTCCTTTCTTCTCTTTTTGATCAAAAGAGCTATTTTTTTTTCTTTTAAATATCATTTTTCTTTCCTCTTATCTTTATTTGATTACTCACCAGTTGATACAACTATTTTATTCTTAGTTAGTTTCTCCTCTTTCATATTTTCAATTCCCAATTTTTTAGCAATCTTATATGCCACAAAATAATCTTCCTTATTGTAAGAAACTTGACTTGGTTTATCTTTAGCTTTAGTTTTTACTCTTTTTAAACCAATATATCCATCTTTACTTAAAGTTTGCATATATTCTGCTGCTTTTTCTGTTACCCCCACTACATCTATATCATATATTTTTTTATCTTCTTTTCCAAGAACTATTATTACATTAGCTAAAGTTGGTATTGTTGCATCTTCTCTAATTTTAAAATATTTTTCATTAACAGTCATTATAACATCTTCTGTCTGTTTTTTATTTAAATCATTAATAATAATATAACTTTCATTTATATTTGTTTCATAATTTGCCGCATTATATTTAACACCTAGTTCTTTTTTTAATTTATCTCCTGTTTTTCTGGCGTATCCAGCTTTTCCATTGGCATTAAGTATATCTACTACCACCTTACTATTTTCAATATTTCCTTTTTCTCCATTATTATAAAAATTTTCAAATAACTTCTCAATACTTGATGTTAAAATATATCTTTTATCATCCACTACAACTTCTGGAATTTTTGTTGAAACTTTTACTGGTAAATTAACTTCTCCATATTTTAAAACTTTATAATCTTTTATTTTTTCTGGAAAAATATAATTTATATCATTTAAAGCCTCTTTATAGTTGCTCACTTCTATTAAATCTCCTAAAGTTTTCTCTTTATCAAGTTGTATCTCAAAAGGAATTTCAATAGCCAGTTTATCTTCATAAACTAGAAATACATTTTTTTTACCTACTAGCATGTATCTAGTCATATTTTCTGTATCTCTATTTTCTCCTAACATTATATAAATTAATGTTCCTATAAAAATAGTAAGTAATGATGCCCCACTTATAATATATTTTAACCTAACCAATCTTTTTTTATAATTCACCTATTAACAGCTCCTTTTCAATAGATATTATTTTTACTTTTATTTCATCATTTGTTTTTAATTCAATGTTTTCTTTATCCAAAATTTTTACTCTAAGGTAGTTTTCACTATATCCAAAATAACCATTATTTTTCTTTTCTTCTATTAAAACTGTTAAATCTTTCCCTATATATTTTTTTCTCACATCTTCAGAACATTTTTCTTGGGCTTTTTCTAAATCAAGAACTCTCTCTCTTCTTTCTTGCATTGGAACTTGATTATTGAATGTAGCTGCAAGAGTTTTTTCTCTTTCTGAATATGGGAACACATGTAGAGATGAGAAACCTATTTCTTGTACAACTTTTTTTGTATTTTCATACATTTCTCTTGTTTCACCAGGAAAACCAACTATTACATCAGCTGTATATTGTATATCATCAACTTCTCTTCTTAATTTTTCCAATCTTTCTTTTATTAACGAAACTCCATAGTTTCTTCTCATAGCTTTTAAAACTGTATCATCACAAGATTGTAATGATATATGTAGATGTGGCATTACCTTTTTATTTCTCATAACTTTTATAAATCTCTCATCTATTCTATCTGGATAGATAGATCCAATTCTTATTCTTGTAATTTTTTCTATTTTTGATAGTTCTTCTAATAAATCTTCAAAGATTATATTTTCTTCTAAATCTTTTCCATAATCTCCAATATTTATCCCTATCAATATAATCTCTTTGTATCCCTCTTCTGCTAATTTATTAGCTTCGGAAATTATATTTTCAAAATTTCTAGATCTACTTTTTCCCCTTCCAAAAGGAATTTTACAATAGGAACAAAAGTTATTACATCCATCCTGTATTTTTATATAAGCTCTTGACATCTCTCTCAATGTTGAAAACTCAAGCTCTTTATATTCTGTTTCTTTAAATATATCAGAAACTAAAAGATGATTTGTTTCTCCCATTTTTAACTTTTCAACAAGAGGTATTATATCTTCCTTATTTGTGTTTCCTACAACATAGTCAACCTCTTCTATATTTAAAAGTTCCTCTCCGTTTGTTTGAGCATAACATCCTGTTACTATAACTTTTCCATTAGGATTGTGTTTCTTTGCTCTTCTCAATATATTTCTTGTCTTTTTATCTGCAATTGATGTAACAGTACAAGAGTTTACAATATAAAAATCTGAATAACCATCAAAACTAACATCCTCATACCCTAAATTTACAAGCTTTGTTTTTAAACTTTCAGTTTCATATTGATTAACCTTACATCCTAAAGTATAAAAAGCAACTTTTTTATTTAAATTCATTAACTAATACTCCTCCTACTACAATAGCAGCAGTTTCAGCTCTTAAAATATTTTTTCCCAAAGTAACAATATTAGTATTTTCTAAAGTTTTTAAATATTCAATCTCTGTCACATCAAAACCACCCTCAGGCCCAATGATATAAAGTATTTTTCTAGGAATATTTTTTAAATTTTTAAAAAGATTTTTTAAACTTGAATCTTTTTCGCATTCATATGGCACTATTATTAAATCAAATTCTGA
The DNA here is from genome assembly GCF_029258315.1 of Fusobacterium sp. GTDB lineage: Bacteria > Fusobacteriota > Fusobacteriia > Fusobacteriales > Fusobacteriaceae > Fusobacterium_B. The sequence goes on from NZ_JARHZE010000063.1 coordinate 41,058, forward strand.
AAAATCTACTTTATTTATTTTTACTAAATTATCTATTTTCATAAATTTTGTTCTTTGACATTGCTTAACTGCTTCTCTTGAAATTACATCCCACTTATCTTTTTTTTCATTTAATTTTACAACTGTTCTTTTTGTTTCTAATGGAATTATTCTATCCACTCCTATCTCTGTAAGTTTTTGTATAGTAAGTTCCATCTTATCATTTTTTATAACAGAAATTCCTGCTACAATCTCAACCTTATCTTCTTCAGATTTTTTTTCTTCAATTATCTCTAAAACTATCTCTTTCTTTTCAACTTCTATTACTTTACAAAGATACTCCGATTTTCCATCAACAGCTCTTATTACATCATCTTCTTTTACTCTAAAAGAATTTTTTAAATGATTGATATCATTTTTATCAACTATTCTAATCTTATCTAATTCTATATTTTTCTCTTCGATTACTACTGTTATCATTTTATCTCCACAATCTATATAATATCTTTATTTTTTAATAGATCATCTAAAGTTGTTGATCTTAATATTTCTTTCATAGCACTATCTAGTCTATTCCAAATACAACTTCCAACACAACCTTCATCAGCACAATCTTTTGTTTCTTTAACATTTTCGTTACAATTTATTATCTTATCATCATCATCTAATATCTTGTAAATTCTATATAAATTTATTTCCTTAGGATCAGCTATAAATCTATATCCTCCGTTTGGTCCTCTTTTTCCTTCAATTATATTTTCATTTTTTAATTTATTTAGAATCTGTTCTAAATATTGTATAGAAATATCTTCTTTTTCAGATATCTCTTTTATTCTTACCATCTTCCCTTTTAAACTTTCTTCAACAATATACACCAAAGCTTTTAAACCATATCTAACTTTTGTGTTAATTTTCATATTTCTTTACTCCTTAATCTTAAAATGTTCTCTTCCTTTCTCTGTTACTACCCTACCTCTTGGTGTTCTTTTTATATAACCTATTTGTACTAAGTATGGTTCATATACCTCTTCTATTGTTCTTCTGTCTTCTCCCAATAAAAGTGATAATGTCTCTATTCCAACAGGTCCACCATTATAATTTTCTAACATAGAAACTATTATTCCTCTATCTAATTCATCCAATCCATTTTCATCTACACCTAAAAGTCTTAAAGAATCCATAACTATACTCTTAGTTATAATTCCATTTCCTTTTATTTCTGCATAATCACGAATCCTCTTTAGAAATCTATTAGCTATTCTTGGAGTCCCTCTACTTCTCATAGCTATTTCTAGAGCCCCCTCTCTATTTAGTTCTACCTGTAATACACTGGCCCCTCTCATAAGAATATTTACTAAATCTTCATTTGAATAATATTCCATTCTATGAGTCACGCCAAATCTATCTCTAAGTGGTGAACTTAAAAGTCCAGCTCTTGTTGTTGCTCCAATTAAAGTAAAAGGTGGTAATTCTATTCTAATTGATTTTGCTGAAGGCCCTTTTCCTATTATTATATCTAGTTCTCCATCCTCCATAGCTGGATATAAAATCTCTTCAACAGAAGTATTTAATCTATGAATTTCATCTATAAACAAAATATCATTTTCTTCTAAAGATGTTAAAATAGCTGCTAAATCCCCTGCTTTATCCAAAACTGGTCCTGAAGTTATTTTTAAATTAACTCCCATTTCGTTTGCGATTACTCCAGCAAGAGTAGTTTTTCCAAGTCCTGGAGGTCCATAAAGTAGAATATGATCTACACATCCTCCTCTTCTTTTAGCAGCTTCTATGAAAATTTTCATTTTTTCTTTTAAGGTAGATTGTCCTATATATTCATCAAATTTTTTAGGTCTAAGAGTTCTTTGAGTTTCTACTTCATTTCCTAATTCTTTATCTGTAACCACTCTATCCACGACTTACCTCTTTACAAAAAATTCCTTACTTATTTTATAAAATATTATATCATTTATAATATTTTTTTAAAAGTTTTTTCTAAAAAAAACACTATTCTATATAATATTATTTTATTATTGTTATCTTATAATATTTTTTCAATAAAAAATACAGAAACTTTTATAAAAATTTCTGTATTTCTTAACTACTTTTTTATAATTTAAATAATAAGTCTTCGTATACTGGGAACGGCCATAAACTTTTTTCACATAAATGTTCTAATACATCAACCCATTCTCTCAAATGTTTTAACCTTGGAACGACATGATAATGGTAATATTTGGCTCTTTCATATTGATCTTTTATACTCATAGCTTCTGTAAAATCTTTTTCTAACTCTCTCAATGAATTTCTTAAATGATCTTTTCCATTTATTACCTTTAATAGGTGTTTTCTATCTCCATCAAGATAATTTTCATAGTCTGGTCCTAGAGCTAATTGAATATTTTTTATTGAAGTAGCTATGTTGTTCATATATCTCATTATTGCTGGATATATTTCATTTCTTGCCATCCTAATAGCTGTTGTTGTTTCTATCTTTAATTGCTTGTTGTATCTTTCTGTATAAATAACAAAGATAGAATTAAGTTCTTCCCTATTTAAAACTCCGTTTCTTTCGAAAAGTTCAACAGTAGACTCCTTCTTATAAACAGGTAAAGCTTCAACAGTACAACTTAAATTTGGCAATCCTCTTTTTTCTGCTTCCTCAACCCAAGCCTCATCATAACCATTTCCATTAAAAATTATTCTTTTATGTTGATTATATCTTTCTTTTATTAATTTTTTTACTTCTTCAGTTATATCATCTTTATTTTCTATTTTTTCTAAAATATCTGCATATTCTCTTAAAACATCAGCCACAATTGTATTTATAATAAATACTGGAGTAGTTGGTGATGCACTTGAACCAGGCATTCTATATTCAAATTTATTTCCTGTAAATGCAAAAGGTGAAGTTCTATTTCTGTCTGAACTATCTCTTGGTATTTTTGGCACATTGTATGTTCCTAGCTCAATTGATTCTTTTTTCTCCTTACCCATTTTTAATTTATCAACATTCTCTAATAAATTTTGAACTGGTTCTCCAATAAAGATAGAAATTATTGCTGGAGGAGCTTCTGCTCCACCTAGTCTATGATCATTTCCAGAAGTAGCAGTTGAAACTCTAAGCACATCTGAATATCTATCAACAGCCTCTATTATAGCTGTCAAATAAATAAGAAAATCTAAATTCCCTTTATTTAAATTTTCTGGTTCTAAAAGATTTTCTCCAGTATCTGTGCTTAAGGACCAGTTACAATGCTTTCCTGATCCATTTACTTTATCAAAAGGTTTTTCATGTAAAAGAGCTGCTAATCCATGTCTATCAGCCACTCTTTTAATCATATCCATACACAATTGATTTTGGTCTGCTGCTACATTTGCCGAAGAATACATAACTGCCAATTCAAATTGATTTGGAGCAACCTCATTATGTTTAGTTTTGGCCATTACTCCCAATTGCCATAACTCTGAATCTAGCTCAGCCATAAATAACTCTACTTTTTCCTTTAAAGCACCATAATAATGGTCACTTAACTCTTGTCCTTTTGGAGGAAGAGATCCAAATAAAGTTCTTCCTGCAAACATTAAGTCTTCTCTCTTTTCTAAAAATTGCTTCTCTATTAGAAAATACTCTTGTTCTATCCCTAAAGTTACATCTATTTTACCAGTTCTTTCATCTCCAAGAGCTCTTTTTATTCTTAGAGCCTCCTTTGTAACACTGTTAATAGATCTTAAAAGAGGGACTTTCTTATCTAAAGTTTCTCCATGAAATCCTACTAAAGCTGTTGGTATAAATAAAGTCTTTGCTTTTTCCGGTCCTCTCAAAAACATTGGTGAAGAGATATCCCAAGCTGTATAACCTCTTGCTTCAAAAGTTGAACGAAGTCCTCCATTTGGAAATGATGAAGAATCTGCTTCTCCTTTTATAAGTTCTTTTCCTGAAAATTGAGATAAAATATTTCCATCAGAAGATACTGATATAAAAGACTCGTGCTTTTCAGCAGTAAGTTCTGTTAAAGGCTGAAACCAGTGAGTAAAGTGTGTTGCTCCATTTTCTGTAGCCCAGTTTTTAGCAGCATTAGCTATTACTTCTGCAACAGATATTGACAATTCTTTTTCTCCTCTTTGAACTGCCTTAAATTCTTTAAAAATAGAACTTGGAACTCTACTTTTCAATTGTAACTCAGAAAAGTAATTTTTTCCAAAAACTTCTAGCATATTTTTCATTAAAATATTCCTCCCTTTTTTCAATTAGTCTATTAAAAAAAATAATAATAAAAACATTTTTTATACAAAATATTTATGGAGAGGATTTTATCACAATTTGCTTTCTATGTAAAGGAATTTCTTTTAATTTTTTTATTAATTTTTTTTATATTTTTCTTATTTTATACAAATTTTAAGTTTTTTTAGAAAATATTTGAAAAATCACAATAAATAATATATAATTTAATGGTATATCTTTCTTTTTTCTTAGAAAATGTTTAGATATATAACTCAAAAAAAAAGGAGGAGGATATTAGTTATGAAGACAATAGAAGTTGAAATAAAAAATAAAGCTGGTCTTCACGCTAGACCTTCATCTCTTTTTGTTCAGACTGCTAGTAATTTCGATTCTGAAATAAAAGTTAAGTACGAAGATGAAGAAATTAACGGGAAAAGTATTATGGGACTTATGCTTTTAGCTGCTGAACAAGGTGCTGTTCTAACACTTACTGCTAATGGTGACGATGAAAGCGAAATGCTTGATGCACTTAGAGAGCTGATTGAAGAAAAATATTTTGGAGAAGAATAGCAATGATTATAAAAAGAGCTGATAAAATGGGGTTTTGTTTTGGTGTCTCTGGCGCTGTAAACCTTTGCGAAAAAATTGCTCAAAACAATAAAAATTTTCCCCAAAAAATGTATATTTTAGGTATGCTTGTTCATAACAAAACTGTTATAAACGACATGAAGGAAAAAGGATTTGAACTTATTAAAGAGGAGGAGCTTTTATCTGGAAAGATAAATATAACTAAAAATGATATTTTAGTTATTAGAGCTCATGGTACTACTAAAGAAGTTTATAATTTTTTAAAAAAAAGTGACTGTCAAATCTATGATGCTACTTGTATTTTTGTTGAAAAAATAAGAAACGCTTTAATTGAAGCTGAAAACAAGGGAAACCATATTATTTTTATAGGTGATAAAAATCATCCTGAAGTAAAAGGTATTATCTCTTTTGGAAAAAACATTGATATTATTGCTTCCTTTGAAGACTTTTTAGATTTTAAAATAGATCTAAGTAAAAGATATACTCTGCTAACACAGACAACTTTCAATAAAGAAATATTTTTTAAGATAAAAGATTATATATTAGAAAAATATAATAATATTGAAATTTTCAGTAAAATTTGTGGTGCAACATATGAAAGACAAAGAGCTGTTGAAAAACTAGCTAGTGAATGCGATGTTATTATTATTGTTGGTGACAAAGCTAGTTCAAATAGTAAAAAACTTTTTGAAATATCTAATGAAATAAATAAAAATAGTTATCTTATCGAAAACCTATCACAACTAGATAGTAATTGGTTTGATAATGCTTCTTCTGTTGGAATTACAGCGGGAGCATCTACACCAGAAAAAATAATAATTGAGATAGAAAAATTTATAAGGGGGAACTTTGATGACAAACATGGATTATAACAACGAATTTGAAACTCTACTTGAAAATTACCTACCATCTGAGGGAGGAAATGGAAAAAAAGTAGTTGGTACTATTGAAAGTAAAGAGAGAAATTTCTGTTTCTTAGATGTACCTGGAGAAGCAACTACTGTTAGAGTTAGAACTGAAGAGTTAGAAAACTATAATGTTGGTGATGAAATAGAGGTTATGCTTGTAGGAGAAACTCCAGAGGGAGAATATCTTATAGGATCTAGAAGAAGAATAGAAATGGAAGCTGGTTGGGAACATCTAAAAAAAGCTTTCGCTGATAAAGAAAAAGTTACAGGAAAAGTTTTAAAAGAAATTAAAGGTGGATATATTGTCGAAGTTTTCTCTCATCAAACTTTCTTACCTAAATCTCTTTCTGAAACTAGAGATGCTAATGAAATAGTTGGAAAAACTTTCAATTTCTTAGTAAAAGAAATTAAAGAAGATAAAAAAGGAAAAAAAGTTACTGTATCTAGAAAAGATATTGTCCTTGCTGAAAAAGACGAAGAATTTAAAAAAATAAATGTTGGAGATGTAACTGAAGGAGTTATCACTGAAATACTTCCATTTGGAATTGTAGTTTCAATTGGTAAATTAAGAGGATTTATTCATATCTCTGAACTTTCTTGGAAAAAATCTGAAAAAATTGAAGGATATAATATTGGAGATACTATTCAAGTTAAAGTTATTGAACTTGAAGAAAATAAGAAAAATATAAAACTTTCTATAAAATCTCTTACAAAAAATCCTTGGGATGTTGCTGCTGAATCATTTAAAGTTGATGATGTAGTTGATGGAAAAGTTAATAAAATATTACAATATGGAGCTTTAATTGAGTTAATTGATGGTGTTGAAGGACTTGTTCACATCTCTGATTTAACTTGGAATAAGAAAAAACTTTCTGTTAATGAATTTTTAAAAGTTGGAGATATTGTTAAAGTTAAAATACTTGAATTAAAACCTGAATCTAGAAAATTAAAACTAGGAATCAGACAACTTTCTGTTGATCCTTGGGAAGATGCTACAACTAAATATGCAGTAGGAAATAAAGTTTCTGGTAAAGTTGCAGAAGTTAAACCTTACGGAATATTTGTTGAGGTTGAAGATGGTATTGATGTATTTGTACATCAAGCTGATTTCTGTTGGACTGGAAATAAAAAATTTGAAAAAGGACAAGTTGTTGAATTACAAATAACAGAACTTGATACAGAAGAAAGAAAACTTAAAGGAAGTATCAAAGCTTTAGAGGAAAGTCCTTGGGAAAAAGCTTTAAAAGAATTTAAAGTTGGAGATATTATTGAAAAACCTATAAAAAATATTCAAGACTTTGGAGTATTTGTAACTCTTGAAAATGGTATTGATGGATTTATCCCTACTCAATTACTTTCTAAAGATTTTATAAAAGATATTAAATCTAAATTCAAAGTTGGAGACATAGTTAAAGGTAAAATTATAGAAATAGACAGAGAAAAACAAAGAATTAAAATTTCTGTTAAAGCATATGAATTAGATGCTGAAAGAAATGAAACAAAAGAATTATTAGAAAAATATGGAACTGCTGGAGAGTAGTTATTTATAATAAAAAGGGACTTTTAAAAGTCCCTTTTTATTTAATTATTATAGAAATAATTCTGGCTCACGTCTAGTACCAGCATATTGATCTTCTAACTCATGTTGATGATATAAATAATTTGCATCATCATAATATTTTGCTCCTGATGGACATCCTTTTACACATCCACAACATTTCATACAAATTCCAAAAACATCACTTGGATCTTCTGGGTTAATTGATCCTAAAGGACAAATCTCTATACATTTTCCACATTTATTACAAAGTTCCATATTTGTTTTTGGCTTAACTTTTCTAATATCTATTGAATTTCCCTTTGAATCTCTTGGTTGATAATAGAAACGAATTGGTGTTTCACCTTTTACATCAACTAATTTATCTGGATCAAAATCCTTTCCTGTTATTTTCTTAATTATATCTTCTGAAAATCCTGTAGCTATTTCCATATCTTTAGCATCTGGTCTACCTGCACCTAATATAGTTGAGAATGAGTGTTCTCCTATAAACGCCCCTCCTGCTATTGGTCTTAACCCCTTATCTTTTAATATATTTCTAAGCTCTATTAAAGCATCATCAAAGTTTCTATTTCCATATAGAACCACTGGAACAGCTAAAGCTCCATTTCCTTTTAATGTATCTAAATATTTTAATAATAAATTAGGTACTCTTCCTGCTATAACAGGTACCCCAAATACAACCAACTCATCTTCTGTAAAGATTTTTTCAATTTTTCTATTTGAAAGGATAGTAAAGTTAAACTCCTCATATTCAAGATTTAAATCTTTAGCTATTTTTTCAGCTATATGATTTACTACCTTTTTTGTTGTTCCAGTACCTGAAAAGTACATCCCCAAAACTTTCTTTATCATAATTCCTCCTAAAAAATTATTGTTTTAAATATTATACTATATATAAACAAATAATACAATTTTTTTAGATAAAAATATTTAGCAATACAAAAGTAATTTTAGTGTATAACAATTTAAAATAATTTATAAAATCAATATTTTTATAAATATCTCTTTTTTTACCATTGTTAAATTTATATATCTTTTTCCTTAAAAATAAAAAAGGCCATAAACAAAACTAATTGTTTATGACCTAAAAGATATATTTTATTCTTTTATTTTTAATTAATCATCCCAACACTCTGTATTCTTTAGTCCAGGTATACTACTAGCTTTAAATACTGGATCTTTTCCTTCAGATCTTTGTTTCTGATAATCCTTAACAGCTGCTATTGCGATTCTTGCTAAAACAGCTATTGTTAATAAGTTCATTGTTGCCATAAGTCCCATAAATAAATCTGCTAAGTCCCAAACAATTTGAATTTGAGCAACGCAACCAAATAACACCATTGCAACAACTGCTATTCTATAAAGAGTTAACCACATTTTATTTGCTTTTATAAACTCTATATTAGTTTCTCCATAATAATAATTTCCTATTACTGATGAGAAAGCAAAGAATAAAATACAAGCTGCTATAAATATTGATCCCCAAGAACCTACTTGAGAAACTATTGCATCTTGAGTTAGTTGTATTCCGTTAGAAGAATTTGAAGTATAGTTTCCAGAAATTAATATTATAAAAGCTGTACAAGAACAGATTACTATTGTATCTGTAAATACTCCTAAAGCTTGAACTAATCCTTGTTTTACTGGGTGAGAAACATCTGAAGTTGCTGCTGCGTTTGGAGCACTTCCCATTCCTGCCTCATTTGAGAATAATCCTCTCTTAATTCCTTGCATAATTACTACTCCAAATAATCCTCCTGCTACTGGTCTTAATCCAAAAGCACTTGAGAATATTAAAGATATTATTGAAGGAATTATAGCTATATTTTTAACAATTATAAATAATGCTACTAAAATATATGCTACTGCCATTACTGGAACTAAAATCTCAACAACATGAGCTATTCTTTTTATTCCTCCGAAAATTATCACTGCTGTAACTGTTGCTAAAACCATTCCAACATGTAATCTACTGATACCAAATGCCTTTTCGAAAGCAAAAGACATTGTATTTGCTTGAACTGAGTTAAATATTAAACCATATGTTATAGAAATAAGGATTGAGAATATTATACCCATCCATCTTTTTCCTAAAGCTCTTTCCATATAATAAGCTGGTCCGCCTCTAAAATGCTCTCCATCTTTTATTTTATAGATTTGTGCTAAAGTACATTCTATTAAACTTGAACAGGCTCCTATTAAAGCTATAAGCCACATCCAAAATACTGCACCAGGTCCCCCAATTACAATTGCTATTGCAACTCCTGCTAAGTTACCAGTACCAACACAAGAAGCTATTGATATACAAAAAGCTTGGAATGAAGATATCCCTTTCTTGGTCTTAGAACTTTTTCCACTTAAAAGTCTAAACATTTCCCCGATCATTCTTACTTGAATAAATCCTGTTCTAATTGAAAAGTATGTTCCTAAAACTAAAAGTAATGCTATTAATAGGTACGAGTATAATGCATTGTTAACTAATCCTATTATCTTTGATAACTGTTCCATATTTTCCTCCTTAATATATTTTTAAAAAATTGTTAAATTAAGTTCTTCAGATAGTTCCTCCAGAAGATAAACTCCTGCAATAGAATTTCCTTTTTTATCAAGTGATGGTCCAAAAATCCCAATTCCCATTTTTCCTGGAACTACTGACACTATTCCTCCACCTACACCACTTTTTGATGGAATTCCTACTCTCACAGCAAATTCTCCAGAACTATCATACATTCCACAAGTAACCATTAATGTTTTTATTATTGTGGCTATTCTTGGAGTAATAATTTGTTCTCCTGTACTTGTTTTTCCATTTTTAGCTAAAAATAATCCTATTCTTGCTAAAGTCTTAGCTGTTACTTCGATAGAGCATTGTTTAAAATAGATATTTAAAGCATCTTCAACATTTCCTTCTATTATTCCTTGGCTTTTTAAAAAATATCCCATTGCTCTATTTCTATTTCCTGTTTCTGACTCTCCACAATAAATTTTATAATTTACATCTAAAGTATTATCTTCAGATATTTTTCTAAAAAATTCTAATAATCTTCCAAATTTTTCTCTTGCATCTTTTCCTTTTATCATTGAACTTACTGCTATTGCTCCTGCATTAATTAAAGGATTATATGGTTTTTTTCTGCTTGATGTTTCCAATTTTTTTATAGAGTTAAATGGATCTCCTGTTGGTTCCATTCCTACTTTATTGAAAACATACTCCTCTCCATTATCTAAAATTGCTAACATCAAAGTTACTATTTTAGAAATACTTTGTACTGTAAATTTTTCTTCACAATCTCCTGCAAAATATTCATTTCCATCTATATCATAAATACAAATTCCAAGAGCATCTTTTTTTGCTTTGTCCAATTCTGGAATATAATTAGCAACCTCTCCTAATTTCGCTTTTACCTGATTTTTCTTCACTAAATTTCTCAATAAGTCATTCATTTTTTCCTCCGTGATACTTTTCAAAACATTTTTTTCTATTATTATAGTTTTTTTATGTTATACAAGCACAAACAACTTAATGACACTATACAACTTTCATTTTGATATGTCAATATATTTCTGAAATATTAAACATATATTTTTTATATTATTTTTTTATAATTTTCTTAAACTCTCTTATTTTTTTAAATTTCATTTTTATTATTCATTCAATATATCATTTTTTCTGTTTTTATAAATAATTATTAAAATTAATTTTATTTTATATCAAGATTGATTTTATATATTTTATTTAGTAAATTTATGTGGGTAATTATATCATACTTCTATTTTTTAACCTAAATCTTTTTTTTTATTTTTTTTCTTTTATCATAAAATAATCCTTTTACGATATTTTTTTAATCAAAAAAAGAGAGCCAAAAACTCTCTCTTTTTATTGTAATTTTCTAATTTTATTAATTCATTAAGATTCCCATACTATAAAGTATTTTTACTATAATATATATAACTGGAAATGTGATCACTGTTCTTAATATAAAGAATTTTAGTGTATCCCAGAAATTAAATCCTATTTTTGAAGAAACTAATATCATTCCTGTTTCACTTAAGAAAATTAATTGTGCAAAAGATAAAGTTCCTATCAAAAATCTTGTCATTTCACTTGGAACACTTTCTATTAATAATGATGGTAGATACATATCTGAAAATCCAACTATCATTGCTGGTGCCATCACTGCTGAAACCTCTTTAGAGAAGCCAAAAACTCTTAAAATTGGAATAAGAGGCATTGAAATTATTTTAAAAATACTTGTATGCTCTGCTATAACAAGTCCTAAAGTTCCCATAAACATAATAACAGGTATAAATGTTATATAAAGTATTCCAACTTTTTTTACTGAATCCATTAATATGCTGACTAAATTAGCTTTTGATGCTACTTCTGTAGCTTTTTTTATAGCTGAGTAAAAAGAAGTACTCGCTTCTTCTCCAGCAAAATTTTTTCCCATGTAATACTCATCCTTAAATTTCTTTAAAGGTAATCTTGCAATAATCATTCCAGCTATAATGGTAGAAAATGCTATTGTTGCATAAAAAATAACAAACCTATCTGATAATCTTAATAAATCTGCAACAACTGCAGCAAATGATATTCCAACTATTGAAAAAGATGTTGCTATTGTTACAGCTTCTCTTTGAGTATAATATCCTTTTTGATATTGTTCGTCTGTAACAACTATTCCTATTGTTCCATCACCTAAAAAAGATGCTATCGCATCAATAGCTGCATATCCTGGAACTTTAAAAACTTTTCTCATAAATGGAGCTATTAAAACTCCAATAAATTCTACTAATCCAAATGCTGTCAAGAATGGCATTAACATTACCCCTACACAGAATGTTACCATTAAAGATGGCAATAAGTCTGTTGCCATCATTCCTCCTGTATTTGGATCTAAAATTATACTTGGTCCCACTCCATAATGAACCATTAAAAAGAAAATTCCTCCTAATATTCTTGCTAATCCATTAATTGGTCCACAAACAAAAAATTCTTTTAAATATTGATTTTTAAAATCTTTTTTTACAAATCCTATAATTGTTCCAATTATTGTAACCACTGAAACAACTACAACTAATCCTCTTATTTGTTCAATATAACCATCTATTATCAAAGCTTTGATATGTGCCATCAAAATTGACGACTCTCCTCCAATTGTTATTGGAGCTAAAAAAGCCATAACTCCTAAAATTGAATAAAATAAAAATTTAAAAACTGCCATCTTCCCTCCTGATTTTATTTTTTATTTAAGGTTTTTTAAAAATATCTATATTTACATCCACTGTAATTTCTAGTTCATTTAATGAAAATAATTTTTCTATCCCTTCTCTTGGACTTCTCCATCTGTATGGTGTCATATTAAATAAACTTTTTATACTTTCATTTTCTTTTATAGTTGTTTTGTAAGCACAATTTACTGTTTCTATATATTCAAATATTTTTAAATCTTCTATTGGCGAATAGAAATCTTTTCTTACTTCTTTGTATACCACTTTTTTCATCTCTTCAAGATGATTTTCTCCAGTAGATACAATTATTAAATATCCTCCTTTTTTTAATGTTCTCATTTTTTCTTCTGGTATTATTTTCGCAAACATACACACTATATAATCCAATGACTCATCTTCTATTGGTATATTAGACGCACTGGCAACTACCCAATCTATGTTTTTATTTTTTTTAGATGCACTTATTACTGCTTCTTTTGATATATCTATCCCTATAATATTACTTTTTATTTCCTTTTCATCTAAAAATTTTTTCATATTATCTGTATAATAACCTTCTCCACACCCAATGTCCAAGATGGAGATATCATTCTCAGAATAATATTTTAAAATAATTTCATTTACCTTATTAGATATCCCTTTATAATAATCCTTTTCTAAAAAATTTTTTCTACTGATGACCATATCCTTATCATCACCTGGATTTTTACTATGTTTTTGATTATCTAACAATAAATTCACATAACCTGTTTTAGCCATATCATAAGTATGACCATTTTTACAATGGTAATTTTTCCCATCTTTTTCTAATATTTCTTTACATTTTGGACAAATTTTCATTTTTCCCTCTCTACTCTTCTATTATCTCTTTTAATTTTTTATTTAACAATCGATAACCATCTGGACTTAAATGAACTCCATCTGGACTATATTTATTATCTAAAACTCCCATACTATTTAAAAATAAATTATCTATCATCAGTTTTTCTGTAAAAAGTTGTTCTCTTAAGAAAAAATTTAGGTTCCTTATTTTTTTATTTTTATCCACATACATTGTTGGTAAAACCGAAACAACAATAACTCTTTTAAATCTTTCACTTAAAATATCTAAAATTTTTAAAATATTTTGAAAGATTTTTTCTGAGGAAACATTGCCTAAAATATCATTTACTCCTACCATCAAAACAGAAGTATCACCTTTTATATTTTCATTTTCTTCCAATAGCCATAAAACATCTCTCGAAAAATATCCTGGAACTCCATAGTTTTCAACTTCTGGATACTTATTCCAAGCTGTTATGCTATCCCCTAAAAAAACTATTTTCTTATCCACTTTTTCTCCTTATAAACTGGAAATTTTCTTCATCACGATATTGTAACATAATTAACTGATTTTTTTAATTATTTTTTTAATTATTTTCCTTTTAGTTTCTCTTGACACAAAAAATCCATAATTTCATGATAAAATTCCTTCCAAAGTTTTGTTAGTATAATTAAATTTTTTATGTTAAAATAGGGATTAGCTTAGGCTTAATTTATTTTAGGGAGATGATTTTATGAAAACTAATAAAGCTATTTTTTTGGATAGAGATGGAACTATTAATATTGATAAGGAATATTTATATAAAATAGAAGATTTTGAATTTGAACCAAAAGCTGATGAAGCTTTAAAAATATTATATGATTTAGGATATATTTTGATAGTAGTCACAAATCAATCTGGAGTAGCTAGAGGATATTATAAAGAAAATGATGTTGAAACTCTCCACATTAACCTTTCTAAACTTTTAGAAAAAAAGGGAATTATTATTTCTAAATATTATTATTGCCCTCACCATCCTAGTAAAGGAATTGGAAAATATAAAAGTGATTGTGCTTGCAGAAAACCAAATCCTGGTATGTTACTAAAAGGAATTGAGGAGTTTGATATAGATCCTTCCTTATCTTATATGGTAGGAGATAAAGAGTCCGATGTAGAGGCTGGATTAAATGCTGGAGTTAAATCTGTTTTTTTAGGTAAAGAAAAAGATATAAAAATTGATAATTATTCCAATAATATTTCAATTTTCAATTCTCTTTATGACTTTGCTATTTCTTTAAAAAATAAATCATAAAATATTTATTTTTAAGTTGTAAAACCCTAACTAAAAGTGATAGAATATAAAATAGTTCTGTTATTTTTATATAAAAATATAATTTATAATTTTGGAGAATTTATGGAAAAGCTAATTGAAACATTAAATGAAACATTTGGAAAAATTTTTGAAATAAATCATATTTCAAAAGTGGAAATTGATAGTAGAAAAATTGGTAAAGATGATGTTTTTATTGCTATCAATAACGGGAAAAATTATATTCAAGAAGTTCTTGATAAAGGTGCTTCCCTTGTTATCTGTGATGATTCTCATTGGAAAAATAACAATAAAGTTATTGTTGTTGAGGATTCTATCAAAGCTATGCAACTGCTTGCAAAAAATTATCGTCAAAAGCTTAATACTAAAATTATTGGTATCACTGGCAGTGAAGGTAAAACTACAACAAAAGATATTATTCATGGAGTTCTTTCTTCTAAATATAAAGCAAAAAAAACTCTAGGAAATTATAATAACCATATCGGACTTCCTTTCACTATTCTTCAATTAAAAGAAGATGATGAGTTTGGAGTTATTGAAATGGGTATGAGTCATAAAGGAGAGATTCCTATTCTTTGTGAAATAGCTGGTATTGATTATGGGGTTATTACCAATATTGGTGATTCTCATTTAGAGTTTATGATTAACAGAGACAATGTATTCGAAGAAAAAAGTCAAATAAAAAATTATATTCCAAAAGAAAATTTATTTATTTTTGGAGATGATGTTTATCTTTCTAAACTTCTAGGAAATAAAATTGGATTTAATAGTGAAAATAATTTTATTATAAATAATTATACTGAAACTTCTGAAGGAGTTAAATTCAGTTTAAATAATGAGAATTATCTTTTTAAATTAAATGGAAAGCACAATTGTATCAACGCTTCTATTGCAATTTCTTTAGGACTATCCCTTGGATTATCAAAAGAAGAAATTCAAACTGGACTTGATTCTGTTCAAGTAACACCAATGAGATTTGAAAAGATAGTAAAAAATGGAATATTTTATATTAATGATGCTTACAATGCTAGTCCTGTTTCAATGAAAGCATCTCTCGAAACTTTTAATAATATAAAATTTGACAATAAAAAATTGGCTATTATAGCTGATATGGGTGAAATGGGAGCTGATGAAATAAAATATCATAAAGATGTTATTGATTTTGCTTTAACTACCGAGATTGATAATTTTATTTTATTGGGTGAAAGAATGAAAAAAGCCTTGGAAAACTTTAATGATGAAAGATTAATTTTCTGTAATTCTAAGGAAGAAATAAAAGAATTAATAAATAAAAAATACAAAGATAATATTATATTATTAAAAGGTTCTAACTTTAATCATCTTTGGGAAATAATTTAATTAGGAGTAAAAATGTTATATATTTTAGGAGAATTGTATGAAAAATTAAGTTTCTTAAGTTCAATTTACTTAAGAATGTCTATTGGTTTTGTTTTATCTTTTTTAATTGTTCTTGTAACTGGAGCCCCATTTATAAAATATTTAAAAAAGAAAAAATTTGGTGAAGAGATTAGAGAATGTGGTCCAGCATCCCATTATTCTAAAAAAGGAACTCCAACTATGGGAGGAGTTCTTATGATTTTTGGAGCTCTACTTTCTACTTTAATTGTTTGTGATCTATCAAATAAATTTGTAATTCTTTTGATTATCACTACTTTTCTTTTTAGTGCTCTTGGCTTTATTGATGACTATAAAAAATTTACAGTCAATAAGGATGGACTTTCCGCAAGAAAAAAAATGTTATGTCAAACTCTTATTTCTGTAATTGTTTGGATATTTATAAAAGAGTTTGGAATTACTGGAAATAAAATTTTTGATTTCTCTATTGTTAATCCATTAATATCAAATTCTTCATTATATATAGGTAGCTTTTTTATGTTAATTTTTATTATTTTTGTTGTAAATGGTACTTCTAATGCTGTTAATATAACAGACGGACTTGATGGACTTGCTACTATGCCTGTTATAATAGCTAGCTCAATTCTTACTTCCATTGCATATTTTTCTGGTCATATTGAAATGAGTTCTCACTTAAAATTATTCTATATAGTTGGATCTGGAGAGATTGCCGTATTTTTATCCACTATAATTGGATCTGGACTTGCTTTTCTTTGGTACAATTGTTATCCCGCTCAAATATTTATGGGAGATACTGGTTCTCTTACTTTAGGGGGAATCATTGGGGTAATTGGAGTTATATTAAAGCAAGAATTATTGATTCCTATTATTGGTGGAGTTTTTGTTATGGAAGCTGTTTCTGTTATTCTACAAGTTGGATCTTATAAATTAAGAAAAAAAAGGATATTTAGAATGGCTCCTATTCATCATCACTTTGAGTTAATGGGAATCCCTGAGTCTAAAGTAACTTTTAGATTATGGATAATGGCTCTTCTTTGTGGTGGATTAGCTTTAAGTATTATTAGATTAAAAGGAATTCTATAAGTTTTATTATTATAATTGGAGGTTGTTTATATGAAAAAGGCCATAGTTTTTGGTAATGGTGTAAGTGGTAAAGGTGCAAAAAAGTTACTAGAACACGAAGGAATAGAGGTGATTTTAGTAGATGATAAATCTGGAGTAACTTCTGAGGCTGCTCTTAAACTTCTTGATGAAGTTCAACTATTTATTAAAAGTCCTGGTATTCCATTTGATAATTTTTTAGTTAAATCTGCTCTTGAAAAAAATATAGATGTTATTGATGAGATTGAACTAGGATATAGATATATAAAAGATAATAATCTATCTACAAAAATTATTGCTATCACTGGAAGTAATGGAAAAACTACAACTACTTCTAAAATAACTGAACTTTTACAAAAAGCTGGATTAAAAGCAATGCATGCAGGTAATATTGGAAACTCTCTTGCGGAATTGATTTTAGAAAATAGGGATCTTGAGTATGCTGTTTTAGAATTAAGCTCTTTCCAATTAGAAGGGATTAAAGATTTCACAGCTGATATATCTCTTATTGTAAATCTTTCTCCTGATCATCTTGATAGATATTCAGCAGTTGAAGACTACTATGATGCTAAATTTAATATTTGCAAAAACCAAAGAGATGATAAAATATTTATCTATAATTTAAATGATGAGGAAACTTTAAAAAGATTAAATGA
>NZ_JARHZE010000073.1 GCF_029258315.1 Fusobacterium sp.
ACATCACCAACTATAATCACTCCAATATTTTCAGGTCTATACCACTTATCATAGTAAGATTTTACAAGATTGTGGTCAGATCCTCTAACAATATCCATATCACCAATAGGAAATCTTTCATTGTATCTAGAGTCATCATATATAACTTTTTTCCAAAAAGAAGTCATTCTCTCTCTAAATCCTTGAGAAAGTCTCCACTCTTCTACAACGATTTCCTTTTCTTCATTTATATCTTCATCAGTAAGAGTAGCATCAAATACCATCTCTTTTAATATTTTAACCCCCTCTTCAAACTTTCCTTTGTCATCACTAGGAAGTTGAAGTTTATAAACAGTTTCATAAAAAGATGTATGAGCATTTAAGTCTCCACCAAAAGAAAGTCCAATCGATTCAAAATATTTTACTATTCCATTTTTTTTTTAACTTTTAGTACCATTGAAAACCATATGTTCAAGGAAGTGGGCTATCCCTTTTTGATTTTCTTCCTCTTGTAGAGAACCAGATTTTACAACAACATTTATTGAAACCCTATCTTTCAATCTTTGGTTGTTATAGTAGTAATAAGTTATACCATTGTTTAATTTTTTAATTTTTAAATCTTTTGAATTTTCTATATTTTTAGAAAATGAAAAGATAGAAATAAAAATAAAAAATATAAAAAAAAGTTTTTTTGAAAAATTCATAAGATCACCTATTATAATTTATTTTATATAAAAAACTTATCATTTTTTTTTATTTAAGTCAAGGCATATTTTGAATAAAAAACCACAGAAAAACATCTGTGGTAGAATAAATTTATTTAAATGTTTTAACAAAGTTCATAAGTTCAGGACTAAGTAATCCCTTTTTATATTTACTATGCAGTTTCCATCTGTCATAAGACCACATCCATTGCTCAGGATATTCTCTCATAACTATTTCCATTTCGTTAAACATATTTTGTACAGTTTTTTGCACATTTTCTTTAAATGAAAGAGAAGAGTCATCAGATTTTAAAACTTTTCTAATATGAACTTCAGTTGTGTTATTCTCTTTTAAGATACAGTACATAAGGTAAAGAGGTCTTTTATATTTTAGAGCTATACTTGCAACACCAGTTGGAGCTGTTGTTTCTTCACCGAAAAATTTAATATCAGTTCCATTACTATCTCTATGATCTGTTAAAAGAATTGGCGTCATACCATCTTTAGCACATTTTATTAACTCTCTACTTGTAGTTTTATTTTTTTGAAGAAGAGTTATATTAAAACGAGTTCTGTTTTTTATTACAAGATCATTTATATATGGATTAGTTCTATCTTTCGCCACAGTAACAATAGGAAATCTATTGGCTAATTTAACAGGAGCCTCCATATTTCCAAAGTGCATAGCCCCAAAAACAACAGGACCATCTTTTATAGCCTCATTTAATAAATCTTCATCAACAATTTTAAAATTATCATCATTTTCTAAATACTTATCAAGCCACATATTTACAAAAAATGCTCTACTCATAGTCTTACAAGACTCAATACCTAATTTTTTTATTTCATCATTTGTTTTATCAGGAAAAGCTAATTTTAAATTTAATATGGTGATGTTTCTAACTTCTCCCACAATTTTAAAAGCTAAAACTGCTACGTTCTCACCTATTTTAAATCTAGTTTTTTCAGGTAAAAGCATAAAAACTTTTTCTAAAAATCTAATAATTAAAAATTGAATATAGTATATTCCTCTTTTAAAAAAATTTATATTTCTCTCCATTTTGTTACTAAATCCCCTTATTATTTTATCAGTTTAGCAAACTCTGCTAAATCTTTTCTTAAAGTACCTTTTTTATATTGTCTGTAAAAAGTCCATCTGTCGTGCATCCACATCCATTGTTCAGGATACTCTTTAATAACTTTTTCAATTTCATTTATAGTGTTTTGAGTTGTGATTTGTACTTTTTCTTTAAAAGATAGAGATTCATCCTCACATTTTTTAATCTCTTTTATAAAAGCTAAAGTAGTAAAATCTTTTTCATATATACAATAGATCAGATATAAAGGACGATCAAATTTACAAGCTATACTTGTTATACCAGTAGGAGCAATAGTAGGCTCTCCAAAAAATACTACATCAGTTCCACTACCTTTTTGATCTGTTAAAATAGCAATATTTCTATTTTCTTTTGCATATTTAACAAGCTCTCTACTTGTACTTCTACTTCTTTGTAAAAGAGTAATATTAAAACATTCTCTATTTTTTACAATTTCATTATTGACATATGGATTATTTTGAGTTTTTCCAACTGTAACAATGTTAAATTTTTCACCTATCTTAAGTAGCCCTTCCATATTTCCAAAGTGCATATTAGCAGATGCAAAAGGTTGATTTTTTTCTAGGACCTCAACCATTTCAGGATTTGCTATCTTAAAGTTTCCCTCTTTATTAACATATTTATCAAGCCAAAGAGTTCCAATAAAAGCCTTTCCAATAGTTTTATAAGATTCAATAGCTATTTTTTCCAACTCTTCTAAAGATTTTTCAGGAAAAACTAATTTAAGATTTAATAGTGTTGTAATTCTTCTTGATTTTAAAATTTTA
>NZ_JARHZE010000077.1 GCF_029258315.1 Fusobacterium sp.
AGATTTTTTAAGGGAGGAAAAATGGAAAGTATATTGACAGTTTTATTATTCATATTCGCTTTAGCCTTAATAGTCTTAGTTCTTATCCAACCAGATAGGAGTCACGGAATGTCTGGAAGTATGGGAATGGGAAGTGCTAACACAGTATTTGGACTTTCTAAAGATGGTGGACCACTTGCAAAGGCAACTAAAATAGTAGCTACACTTTTCATCGTAGTTGCTTTACTATTATACCTATACTCAGCAAAATAAAATAATATAAGACGTGTTTAAAACGCGTCTTTTTATTATACTAAGGAGGAAAAATGGAAGCTCCAACTCTTTTTCAAAATAATTATCAAGACGTTAAGCCTCTTGCTATGAAACTTCGTCCAAAAACTTTAAAAGATTTTATTGGACAAGAAGAGCTACTTGGAGAAGGAAAAATTTTAAATAGAATTATTAAAAATGGAAATATTAGTAATATGATTTTATTTGGTCCTCCAGGTTGTGGTAAAAGTTCTTTGGGAGAAATTATTTCCAACGAACTTAATTGTAACATTGAAAATCTTAATGCCACTACTGCCTCTCTTAGTGATTTAAGAGAGATTGTAGAAAAAGCTAAAAAATTTATAGAACTTTATGGTAAAAAGACAGTTCTTTTTCTTGATGAAGTCCATAGATTTAACAAAATGCAACAAGATGCCTTACTTTCATATACCGAATCAGGTATATTAATCTTAATAGGAGCAACAACTGAAAATCCTTATCACAATTTAAATAATGCTCTTCTTTCAAGATGCTTAGTTTTTGAATTTAAACCTCTTGAAAGAAAAAACATTGAAGAGATATTAAGAAGAGGGGAAAACTATTATAATAAAACTCTTCCTCAAGATATAAAAAATATTATTCTTGATATTTCTAAAGGAGATTCTAGAATAGCCCTTAACTATTTAGAACTTTATTTTAAAAATTGTGAAAATGGGGACACTAAAGATATTGAAACTATTTTTGCTCAAAGAAAAGCTTCTTTTCATAAAGAGGAGGATAAGTACAATATTATTTCTGCTTTGATAAAAAGTATAAGAGGAAGTGATCCAGACTCTGCTCTTTATTGGCTTGGTAGACTTTTATATGGTGGAGAAGATCCCCGTTATATAGCTAGAAGACTTGTTATCTCAGCTAGTGAAGATATTGGAATGGCTAATCCTGAAGCTTTAAATATTGCCACTTCAGCTTATTTTTCCAGTGAAAAAATAGGAATGCCAGAAATAAGGATTATCCTTGCTCATGCAGTTGTTTATTTAGCTATTTCAAGTAAAAGTAATTCATGTTATAATGGTATTAACAGTGTATTAGAAGATATTAAAAATGGAAATCTTCAAGAGGTTCCAATTCATATTTCTGATAGAGGATTAGGTTATAAATATCCTCACGACTATGAAGGAAATTTTGTTAAACAAGCTTACAGAAAAGATTGGAAAAAATATTATTTCCCTGGAAATAATAAATTTGAAAATCAAATAAAAGATAAACTGGAAAAATTGTGGAAAAAATAAATTAAATATATTGGAGGAATGCTATGAAATTAATTAAAGCAGTCAGAGGAACAAAGGATATTATTGAAGGTACAGCTGCAAAATATTCTTATGTTCGTAGAGTTGCCGAAGATTTATTTTCAGCGTATGGTTTTTCTTACATAAAAACTCCTATTTTTGAAGAAACTGATCTTTTCAAAAGAGGAATAGGAGAAGCTACTGACGTTGTAGAAAAAGAGATGTACACTTTCCTTGATAGAGGAGAGAGAAGTATCACTCTTAGACCTGAGGGTACAGCATCTGTTGTAAGAGCTTATTTAGAAAATAAAATCTACGCTAAAGAAGATATATCAAAATTTTATTATATGGGGTCTATGTTTAGATATGAAAGACCTCAAGCTGGAAGACAAAGAGAATTTAATCAGGTAGGAGTTGAGGTTCTTGGTGAAGCTTCTCCACTTTTAGATGCCGAAATTATTTCTATGAGTTACCATCTTTTAGAAAGATTAGGAATAACTGACTTAGAAGTAAATATCAACTCTATTGGTGGAAATGAATCTCGTCAAAAATATAGACAAGCTCTTATTGATTTTTTAAATCCTGTCAAAGATGAACTTTGTGAAGATTGTCAAAGAAGAATAGATACTAACCCATTAAGAGCACTTGATTGTAAAGTAGAAACTTGTAAAACTCATACAGTTAATGCTCCTAGCATTATAGATTCTTTATCTGAAGCAGAGAGAGAACACTATGAAGCTGTAAAAAAATATTTAACTCTATTTGGAATTCCTTTTGTTGAAAATCCAAGATTAGTTAGAGGACTTGACTATTACTCTAGTACAGTATTTGAAATTGTTACTAATAAATTAGGAGCTCAAGGTACTGTTCTTGGTGGTGGAAGATATGATAATTTATTAAAACAATTGGGAGATAAAGAGATCCCTGCATTTGGATTTGCTGCTGGTATTGAAAGAATTATGTTACTTATGGATGATATCCCTGCTAAAGAAACTGATGTTTATATAGCTTGGTTAGGAGAAAATACTTGTGAATTTTCTATGAAACTTGCTGACACTCTTAGAAAAGAGGGAATAAAAGTTGCTATTGATTTCAGTGCAAAGGGAATGAAAAGCCATATGAAAAAAGCTGACAAACTAAATGTTAAATACACAATTATTGTTGGAGAAGATGAAATGGCTAAAAATGTAGTTGTTCTTAAAGACTTTTCAGCTAGAACACAAGAAGAACTAACAATAGAAAAATTAATCGAGAAATTAAAATAATTAAATTCTTGTAAGGAGAGTAAAATGATATATAGAAGTCATAATTTAGGAGAACTTAGAAAAAATAATATTGGAGAAAAAGTTATTTTATCTGGTTGGGTTGCTACAAAAAGAGACCTTGGAGGACTTACTTTTGTTGACCTAAGAGATAGAGAAGGAATAACTCAAATAGTTTTTGATATTGATGTAGCTAATCAAGAAGTTGTTGAAACTGCTCAAAAATTAAAAACTGAATCTGTTATTAGAATTGAAGGAATCGTTAAGGAAAGATATAGCATCAACCCTAATATTCCTACTGGAGAAATCGAAGTTTTTGCTACTGATATAACAGTATTAAACTCTTGTGAAACTCTTCCATTCCAAATGACTGATGAAGGTCTTAGTGAAAATATAAGACTTAAATACAGATACTTAGATTTAAGAAGAGAACAAATGATCAACAACCTTAAAAAAAGACATAGAATGATAATGTCTATTAGAAATTACATGGATGAAAAAGGATTCTTAGATGTAGATACTCCTCTTTTAACTAAATCTACTCCAGAAGGAGCAAGAGATTTCTTAGTTCCAAGTAGAACTAACGGAGGACAATTCTATGCTTTACCTCAATCACCTCAGCTTTTCAAACAACTTTTAATGATTTCTGGTGTTGAAAAATATTTCCAAATCGCTAAATGTTTCAGAGATGAAGATTTAAGAGCTGACAGACAACCAGAATTTACACAACTTGACATTGAAATGTCTTTCGTTGAATTAGAAGATGTTATAACTGAAATAGAAGGACTTGCAAAAAGAGTTTTCGCTCAAGTAACAGGTCAAGAAGCAAACTATAAATTCCCTAGAATGGAATGGATAGATGCTATGGATAGATTTGGTTCTGATAAACCAGATACAAGATTTGGTGTTGAATTAAAAGATATAACTGAAATAGCTAGAAACTGTGGATTTAAAGCTTTCTCTTCAACAGTTGCTGATGGTGGAGTTGTTAGAGCTATCGTTGCACCAAACGTTGCTGATAAATTCTCAAGAAAAGTTCTTGATGACTATCAAGATTATGCAAGAAAATATTTTGGAGCAAAAGGACTTGCTTATATAAAACTTACAAAAGAGGGAATTAATTCTCCAATAGCTAAATTCTTAACTGAAGAAGAAATGAATGCTATTATTGAAAAAACAGAAGCTAATGAAGGAGATGTAATCTTAATTGTTGCTGACAGATTAAAAACTGTTCGTGCTGCATTAGGAGCTCTAAGACTTAGACTTGGTAAAGAATTAAATCTTTATAATAAAGATGAATTTAATTTCCTATGGGTTGTTCACTTCCCTATGTTTGAATATGATGAAGAGGAAGGAAGATATAAAGCTGAGCACCATCCATTCACTTCTATTATGGAAGAAGATATGCCTAAATTCTTCGACGGAGATATGAGCATAAGAACTAATACTTACGACTTAGTTCTTAATGGAAATGAAATCGGTGGAGGAAGTATAAGAATACACAACCCACAAGTTCAAGAAAAAGTTTTTGAAAAATTAGGACTTTCTCAAGAACAAGCTCGTGAAAAGTTTGGATTCTTCATTGATGCATTTAAATATGGTGCACCACCTCACGGAGGACTAGCTTTCGGTATTGACAGATGGTTAATGGTTATGTTAGGAGAAAACTCTATAAGAGATGTTATCCCATTCCCAAAAACTAATAAAGGACAATGTCTAATGACTGAAGCTCCAAATATAGTTGAGCCTGAGCAACTTGATGAATTATTTATAAAATCAACTTACGAAGAAGAAAACAAATAAAAATGTATATTTTTCAATGATTTTTATCTAATTCAAATTATTTAAAGTCATTTTTGTAAAGTAAATATTGCAATAAAAGTTAAAATGTGATATAATCCAATCAAAGAATACAAGTTTCTGATCTATGCGTTATTCTCTAATGTTTTGGGCCTATGGTCGCTACTGGGGTTGTCCCTGTTAAGAGTAAATCAGATAAGTCACGAAAACCTTTGTTTTACGGACCCTGTATGCTGTTAGCATATAACTACCACTTATTTATTTGGCGACCAAAACAGAGGAGGAGACGGTAGATCGGTATTTATTCTATGTGAGGACTTAGTCCTCTTTTTTATTTAAAAAATTTTTATTTATGGAGAAAACTATGTTAAGAATAGAAAAATATATAGAAGAGGTTATTACAAAAGCCATAGAAAAAGCTTTTCCTGATAAGGAAGTAAAACCTCTAGAAATAACAATAGCTACAAACGAAAAATTTGGAGATTTCCAAACTAACTTTGCTATGATGAACTCTAAAATAATTGGAGGAAACCCTAGAAAAATAGCTGAAGATCTTACTGCAAATATTCCTGAAAATGAAGTTATTGAAAAACTTGAGATAGCTGGACCAGGATTTATAAATATATTTTTAAAAGATTCATTTGTTTCTAAATATATAGAAAAAATGACTACTGAAAAATATGAATTTAAAGAACTTAATACCAAAGGGGATGTTATAATAGATTATTCTTCTCCTAATATTGCAAAAAGAATGCACATTGGTCACTTACGTTCTACTATCATAGGAGATTCTGTAAAAAGACTTTGCAATTTCCTAGGTTACCATACTGTTGCTGACAACCATATTGGTGACTGGGGAACTCAATTTGGAAAATTAATAGTTGGGTACCACAACTGGCTTGATAAAGAAGCTTATGCAAAAAATCCTATTGAAGAGTTAGAAAGAGTATATGTAGAGTTCACTAAAAAAAGTGAAGAGCAACCTGAACTTGAAGATATTGCAAGAGGAGAACTTAAAAAACTTCAAGATGGTGATGAAGAAAACTATAAACTTTGGCAAGAGTTTATAGAAGTCTCTCTTCAAGAATATAACAAATTATATACTAGAATGGGAATCCATTTTGATACTTATTATGGTGAATCTTTCTACCATCCTATTATGCCAAATGTAGTTAATGAGCTTATGGAAAAAGGAATAGCTAAGGAAGATCAAGGAGCAAAAGTTGTTTTCTTTGATGAAAAAGATAATATTCACCCTTGTATAGTTCAAAAGAAAGATGGAGCTTTCCTATATTCAACTTCTGATATAGCTACTATAAAATATAGAAAAGAAAATTATGATGTTAATAAAATTATCTATCTTACAGATGAAAGACAACAAGATCACTTTAAGCAATTCTTTAAAATAACTGAGATGCTTGGTTGGGATATTGAAAAAATTCATATCTGGTTTGGAATAATGAGATTTGCTGATGGGGTTTTCTCAACAAGAAAAGGAAATGTAATAAGACTTGAGCAACTTCTTGATGAAGGTAAGAAAAGAGCTCTTGAAATTATAGAAGAGAAAAATCCAAACCTTTCAGCTGAAGAAAAAGATAATATAGCTGAGGTTGTTGGAGTTGGAGCTATTAAATATGCTGACCTTTCTCAAAACAGACAAAGTCCAATAATTTTTGAATGGGATAAAATATTAAGTTTTGAAGGAAATACAGCTCCTTATTTACAATATTCTTATGCTAGAATTCAATCTATTTTAAGAAAAGCTAGTGAAGCTGGTAAAGCTTTAAGAGAAGATTACAATATGGTTATCACTGATAAAGCTGAAAGAAATCTTGCTACTTATTTAACTTTATTCCCAACAATGGTTTTAAGAGCAGGAGAGGTTTACAAACCTAACTTACTAACTGATTATCTATTTGAACTTGCTAAAAAGTTCAATACTTTCTACAATTCTTGTCCTATACTAAATCAAGAGGATAATGTTTTATTCTCAAGACTAGTTCTTATTGATAGAGTTGCTAAGACTTTAAAAGAAGGATTAGATTTATTAGGAATAAATACAGTTAACAGAATGTAATTAAAACAAAATGCTGAAAAGAAAAATCTTTTCAGCATTTTTTATTAACTTATTTATTTTTTATAACCATTTTGCCTTCCAAGTATATAAAGCCATCAATGTCAATCCTATTCCCCAAGTAATTGGATAAAGAACAAGTATATTTCCTACTGTATTATCCAATGGTAAAATAAAACGGATCCAGAAAATTCTAAATATACACATCGAGAAAAGTAAAACTAACATTGGAGGAATAGTTTTTCCTGCCCCTCTCACTGTTCCAGCTAACGAATGTAGCATAGCAAGCAATGAATAAAATGGACAAAAATACTTCATTGCATAGATACTAGCCTCTATTATCTTTTCCTCTTTTGTAAAAAGACTTACTAATGGACGAGAAAATAATAAAATTAAAATTCCAGTTATAATAGTATAAATAATAGACATCCCTAAAGTTATCCACATACCTCTTTTTACCCTATCTTTTTTTCTAGCCCCATAGTTTTGACCTGTGAAAGTTGTACTGGCCATACTAAGACTTAGAATAGGTAAAATATTAAATCCATCTATTTTTAAATATATTCCAAATCCTGCTATAATACTTGGACCAAATACATTTATACTTGTTTGTATTAAAACATTTGAAAAAGAAACAACTGTACTTTGTATTCCTGTTGGGAAACCAACTTTTATTATATTAAAAGCTATTTTTTTATGAATTTTTATTTTTCTTAAATATACTTTATAGGTATCATTTACTCTTAATAAAAATATCAAAGCTAAAATACAAGATATAAATTGGCTAATATTTGTAGCTATCGCAACTCCTTTTATTCCCATATTAAATCCTCTAACAAATAATAAATCTAAAAATATATTTGTTACTGATGCAATACCTAAATAAAGAAGAGAACGTTTTGAATTCCCAACAGCATTTAATATTCCAGCTTCCATATTATAAACTATACTAAAAACTAATCCTAATGAAAATAATCTCAAATACTCAATAGACTCTGCCATTATCTCTGGAGGAGTCTTCATCCATTTTAAAAGTTGTGGTGTAAAAATAAATCCTATAACTGATAAAAATAATCCTAATAAAATAGCTATCATTATAGCTGTGTGTACAGAAAGATTTATTCTTTTATTATCCTTAGCACCTATAGCTTGAGATATAATTACTCCAGCTCCAACTGCTATTCCTTGGCTAAATCCTATCAACAAATAAATTAACATTGCACTTGATCCTACTGCTGCTAGAGCATTGCTTCCCACATAATTTCCAACTATGATAGAATCAACTGTATTATAAGTCTGCTGTAATAGATTCCCTAAAATCAGCGGAATAGAAAATAATAATAATTTTTTTACTATACTTCCTTCTGTCATATCCAAAGTTTTATTTTTTTCTTTAATTTCTATACCTTTTTTTAATGTCTCCACTTTTTCCCCCTAACATACCCCTAAATGTCCATTAAAAAAATAAAAATAAATTATTCCTACAAATGTCAAAAGAAAAAATATTTTTAAAAATATTTTTGTTACTTTCCAAAATATCCATAAACAAATTAAAGCTCCCAAACATAATAAAATATTTTCCATTCTATCCCCTCTTTAATCAATAAGTTTTATTATAAAAGATTATATCATATTCTTTAAAAAATTTTTAACTGAAAATTGTTTTTCTTGATTTATAATTTTTAAAATTGTATAATAATGTTGAATTTATCTATATAAAGGAGGATTTAAATGGAAATTTTATCTAGAGATACTATTGATAATAAATATAAATGGAACCTTAATGATATCTATAAAAATTGGGAAGAGTGGGATAAAGATTTAGAAATTTTAAAAAGTTTAATAAAAGATATCCCTACTTTTGAAAATATTATTACTGACAATGTTAAAAATTTTATAAAACTTTTAAAGTTAGAAGAAAAAATTGGAAGACTTATTGATAAACTATATCTTTATCCTTATATGTTAAGAGATCTTGACTCTAAAGACACTGTTTCTTCTGAAAAAATGCAAAAAATCGAACATCTTTACTCAGAATACAGTGTAATCTCCTCTTGGATAGGTCCAAAAATATTAACTATTCCAAAAGAAACTATGGATAAATGGATAGAGGAAAATGAGGAACTTCATAATCATAAATTTAATTTAGATGAGATTTATAGATTAAAAAAACATGTACTTAGTGAGGATAAAGAAAAACTTTTATCTTACTTCTCTCAATATATGGGAGCTATTAATGAAGTCTATGATGAACTTTCTATATCTGATATAAAATGGAATAATATTACCCTTTCATCTGGAAAAGAAGTCCAAGTGACAAATGCAATGTATTCTAAAATTCTTGATGAAAATAAAGTTCAAGAAGATAGAAAAAAAGCTTTTGAGGCTCTTTATAACTCTTATTTTATAAACAGAAATACCTACTCAGCTATTTATAGAGGACAGATTCAAAGAGATGTTGCAGAGATGAAAGCTAAAAATTACTCTTCAACTCTTGAAAGAGCTCTTGAACCAAATAACATCCCTGTTGATGTATATCTTAATCTGATTGCTTCAGCTAAAGAAAATTCAAACCCTTTAAAAAGATATATAAATCTTAGAAAAAAATATTTAAATATTGATGAGTATCATTACTATGATAATCAAGTAAAAATTGTCGACTATAAAAAAGAATTTAATTATGAAGAGGCTAAGGATATTGTTTTAAAATCTGTTTTACCTCTTGGAGAAGAGTATCAGAAAAATTTAGAAACTGCCATAAGTGAAGGTTGGTTAGATGTTTTTGAAACTCCTAATAAAAGAAGTGGAGCTTACTCTTTAAATATCTATGATGTTCACCCTTATATGCTTCTTAATTTCAATGGAACTTTAGATTCTGTATTTACTTTAGCTCATGAACTTGGACATACTCTTCACAGTATGTACTCTACTAAGTTCCAACCTTACCAAACTCATGACTATACAATTTTTGTAGCTGAAGTTGCTTCAACATTCAATGAAAAACTTTTATTGGATTATATGTTAAAAAATTCATCTGATAAAAACGAAAGAATTGCTTTAATTGAAGAAGCTATTGGAAATATAGTTGGTACTTATTATATGCAAAGCCTTTTTGCAAATTATGAATATGAGGCTTATAAATTAATTGAAAATGGTGAACCTATCACTGCTGATACTTTAGATGAGATTATGAATAAACTTTTCAAAGATTTCTTTGGAGAAGATTTAGTAGTTGATGAACTTCAAAAAATAGTTTGGGCAAGAATTCCTCACTTCTTTAATTCACCTTACTATGTTTATCAATATGCAACAAGTTTCTCTGCTTCATCAAAATTATATGACAAGATTACTAATATAAATTATAGTTTAAATGAAAGAAAAACTTCTCTAGAAAATTATCTAACACTTTTAAAATCTGGTGGAAATGACTTCCCTATCAATCAATTAAAACTAGCCGGAGTAAATCTTCTTGAGAAAGAAAATTTTGAAGCAGTTTCAAAAGAGATGGATAAACTTTTAGATCTATTAGAAAAAGAATTAGAAAATTAATATTTTGGGAAACCTTTTGGTTTCCCTTTTTTATTTTCTCCAAATTTTTACTATATTTTAATTTTTTTATGATATTTTTTATAAACTAAAATATTTTTGGAGGAATTATGAAAGAAAATTTAAAAAACTACTTAAAACTTTTTATAGGATATTTTATCCTTGTTATCCCATTGGGACTTCTTAGATTTCCAGATATTAAAAATGAGATGAAATATTTTATAATAACAAATCAAATGCTTAATTCTAAAAATTGGTTTATTTTAAAATACTTTAATGAATTATATCCTGATAAACCACCACTATATTTTTGGTTCTTATCTTTGATAAAAACTTTGACTAGCCACTATTATTTCTTTAATCTTTTATTACTTTCAGCTGTATTTGGTTTTTTTATTATTTTATTAACATACTCTCTTGTTAAAAATTTAAAAAATTCAAATATTGCTTTTTTAATCTCATACTCTACTGCAATTATTCCGTTTTTTATTGGAATTTCTGTCCTTCAAAGAATGGATATGATGATGAGTTTTTTTATCTTTAGTTCATTATATTTATTTTATGGGTTTTATTATAATTTCCGTAAAATTTCTTACTCAAATCTTATTATTTTTTATATTTGTCTATTTTTAGGAATTTTTACAAAAGGAGTTGTAGGAATAGCTATCCCCTTAATTACAATACTTATATTTTTATTTCTAGAAAAAAATCTTATATTTTTAAAAAAAATTAAATTTTTATATGGAATTTCTTTTATTTTTTTCTTAATTGCTATTTGGTTTTATAATATTTCTATCTCTACTGATGGAATTGTTTATTTAAAACTTTTATTGGGACAAGAGACAGTTGGAAGAATTATAAAATCAAAATCACATGTAAAACCTTTTTATTATTATATAAAAACTTCTATCTATGTTTTCTTTCCTTATGGCTTAACTTTTTTATTCCTATTATTAAATTCCTTAAAAAGAATCAATTCTTGGAAAAATTGGGATAAGTTGGAAAAAATCAGTTTCATTTCTAGTATTGTTCCTTTTATTATTTTATCTTTAGCCAGCGGAAAATTGGATATATATCTTACACCTATAATTCCTTGGGCTATTATTTTTACTTTATCCAATATAGAAATTTTAATTAAAAATAAATTTATAAATTTTAGTTTTAATTTTTTTGAAATTTTACTTATTTTTCCTTTTTTACTAAAGAAAATTAAGAAAAATTACAATATATATACTAGAATTTTTAATATAAATTATTTTATAAATGTTTTATTTATTTTTATCATTTTAATTTTACCATTATATAATAAAGATTATACTCTATCCCCTTTTAAAAATATAATAGAAAATAAAAATATTAAAGTTTGTTCATATAAGTTTCCTAATTCAAAAAACCTTTCATATTTAACAGAGTATGAAATCGAAAATTTTGATTTGGTGGCATCTATTCCAAAAGACTATAAATATATTTTAATTAAAAATAAAAACTTAGATATATCTTTAAAAAATTATTCTATTATCTTAAAAAATAAAAAATATTCTCTCCTAAAAAATTTACATTAAAAAAAGGGATTAACTTAAAAGTTAATCCTTTTTATAATTAATATATTAAATTTCCCAGTTTTATTTCTTATCTTTTCTTTAAAATTATTCCTTTAAGAACATCAGCTATAATTTCTTTTCCTTTTTCATCACTAAGGATACTATCTATAATTTCTTCATATGATATTTTTAGATTTTTTAATTCTCCACAATCTTCTGTTACAGAAATTCCTCCATCCTCAGTCTTTATAGTTAAAATATGAGGACACTCAGTATATTTTTCATCTCCTAGTAATAAAAAATTAAATTTTCTATCTAATTCTTGATTCATATTCAACCTCCATTTTATCTTTGATCCTATTTTTATTATAACATATTTTTTTAAAAAAATAAATATTTCATTCAATTTTAAAATAATTTAAATTATGTTATAATTATATTATCGAATGATAATTAAAAGGAGGATATTAATAAAACTTTATGAATAAAATAAATAAATTTATAGGTGCTCATGTTTCTGTTCAAGGAGGAGTTTCAAAAGCTTTTGAAAATGCCGAAGCTATTGGAGCTAGAGCATTTGCACTTTTTACTAAAAATCAAAGAAGATGGGATTCTAAGCCATTGGAAGAAAAGGAGATTGAGTTGTTCAAAACTCTATTAAAATCTTCTAAAATTTCTCCCGATTTTATTTTGCCACATAATAGCTATCTTCAAAATCTAGGAAGTCCTGATCCTGAAAAAAGAGAAAAATCTTTAAACTCATTTATAGATGAGATGACTAGATGTAATCAACTTGGATTAAACAAAATAAATATTCATCCTGGAAGTCATTTAAATGAAATTACACCAGATGAATGTATAGCTTTAATTGCTGATTCTATTAATATAGCTCATAAAAGAGTTCCAAATGTTACTGTAGTACTGGAAAATACAGCTGGACAAGGAAGTAATATAGGAAGTAAATTTGAAGAGATTGGAAAAATTATAGATTTGATAGAAGATAAAAATAGAATTGGAGTTTGTATAGATACTTGTCATACCTTAGCTAGTGGTTATGAATTAAAAGATGAGGAAGGATATAATAAAACTTTAGATGAATTTGAAAAATATATAGGTTTTAAATATTTAAGAGGGGTTCATCTTAATGATTCTATGTTTGATACTGGCTCTAAAAAAGACAGACATCAAAGTATTGGAAAAGGAAAATTAGGGGAAGAATTTTTTATTAGATTTATGAATGATAGTCGTTTTGATAATATTCCAATTATTTTAGAAACTATTGATAGTTCTATTTGGAAAGAGGAGATTAACTATCTTTATTCTCTTATTAAATAATTATTTAAATTTATTTTTTTACATTTTTAATTAAAAACTTTTTATTTTTCTATTCCATAATTCTTTATAAAGAATCAACTATAATTTCTTAGTAAACAAAAAAAGAGAGGCTTAACCTCTCTTTTTCTTATCTCAATAGTTTCTACTATTTGATTATTTCTGATACAACTCCAGATGCTACTG
>NZ_JARHZE010000116.1 GCF_029258315.1 Fusobacterium sp.
TTAAAATACTTTCACCTATAACTTTTATACTTCTATTTCCCTCTTCCTTTCCAAAAGAATATGTTAAACTTCCTATGATTAACATTAAAATGCAGATTATTTTTTTCATAATCTTCCTCCTTAAATTTATTTTAAAAGTTTTAAAATGATTTCTTCATCTGCTGGTGCCCATATTAGAGAGGTTAAATTTTCTCTTTTTAACCATATGCAAGCACTATGCTCTAATAGCTTTATTTCAGATAATTGTTTACATTTTATTGCAATTATATTTACTGTTCCTCTTTCATATTTATGAAAAGCATTCCCTAATATCTCTATTGGTTCTATTTCACAATCCAATTCCTCTTTTATTTCTCTTTTTATCCCTTCAAACTCTGTCTCTCCAACTTCTAACTTTCCTCCAGGAAATTCCCAATAATTTCCCAATATTTTTCCAATGGGTCTTAAAGTGCATAATATTTCATTTTTTTCATTTTCTATTATTGCTGCTACAACTTTTATTATTTTTTCCATATATCTCACCTTAAATTTTTTCTTAAAATATTATACCACTTAAAAAAAACTCTATCAATAGTTAAAAAATATAAAAAGCCAGTAGAAAAAATTTCTACTGGCTTTTATTTTTTTATTTCAGTCTATTAAACTAATTTTTTTAATTCATCAGCTACAAATTCTACTTGTGGTCCAACTATTACTTGAACAGCTGTTGCACTTGGTTTTAATACTCCTGGAACTAATTTTTTAATTTCAGAATCTTTAACCACTGTTACATCTTTTACTTCAAGTCTCAATCTTGTAGTACAGTTATCAATTAAAACTATATTTTCTACTCCACCTAATAAAGGTAATAATGCTGCTGCTAATTCAGCATTTGAAGATGATCCACCTTTGAAGTTTTGAATAACTACTGTGTCATCCTCATCTTCTCTTCCTGGAGTTTTTATATTAAACATTCTTATAGCTTGTGAGAATACTACATAATAAACCACAAAGAATACTAATCCTAAAACAAGTAACATTACTGGTCTATTTGCATTAGGATTTCTTAATGATAATACAAAGTCAACAAGTCCTGCTGAGAATCCAAATCCTGCCATCCAGTTAAGAGATGCTGCTAAGAATACAGATATTCCTGTTAAAACTGCATGTAATAAGTATAATCCTGGTGCAACGAACATAAATGCAAATTCAATTGGTTCTGTTACTCCTGTAAAGAAACTTGCAAATCCTGCTGCTAACATTATTGATTTTATTTTTTCTTTATTTTCAGGTTTAGCAGTTCTTATAAATGCAAAACAAGCTCCTAATAATCCAAACATCATAATAGGGAAGAATCCTGCTTGATACATTCCTACATGATAAGCTCCTTTTACAGCTTCTGGAAGTCCTTCATAAGCTACTGCTGGTGCTCCCCAGAATCTTCCAATATCATTTATTCCTGCAACGTTAAACCAGAATACTGAGTTTAAAGCATGGTGCAATCCAACTGGTATTAAAAGTCTATTGAAGAATCCATATATTCCAGCTCCAATAGCTCCCATTTTAGCAATATTTTCACCAAAAGTTACTAATGAAGTATAGATTAGTGGCCAAATATATAATAATATAAATGATACTACTATCATTACAACTGAAGTGATAATTGGAACAAATCTTTTTCCACTAAAGAATGCTAAGAATTTAGGTAATTCTAAAGTATGGAATTTGTTGTATAATTCTCCTGCTACAACTCCACAAAGAATTCCAACAAATTGGTTGTTTATTTTTCCAAATGCTGGAGAAACTTGATCTGCTGGAATTCCTGTTAACATTCCAACAGTTCCAGTAGAAAGTAAAGTAACAACAACTTCAAAAGCTACTAAACCAGCAAGAGCTGCTGCTCCATTTTTATCTTTTGAAAGTCCGAAAGCTACACCAACTGCAAATAGAATTGGCATATTATCTATAAGAGAAGCTCCCGCTTTAATTAAAAATGCTGCTAACTGGCTATTTCCTCCCCATCCAACTGGGTCAACCCAATAACCAATACCCATTAAAATTGCTGCAGCTGGTAACACTGCAACTGGTACCATCAGTGCTTTACCTATTTTTTGTAAATAACTGAACATAAAACCATCCTCCTTTAAGTACTAAAGACTAAATATAATAAATTTCCTGATATCTTCATTATATTATATATTTCTTAAAAATCAAGCTTTTTTTGAAATATTTTTACATTTTTCGAATATTTATTTAAAAAACTGAATTAAAAAACCATATTTTTATATTTTTTATAACTTGACAGTTGTATAAATATATTGTACAATGTTCAATGTATACTAAAAACAATTTTTTAAAGGTGAAAAATGATAATACAAAGAAATAAATCAATGAGAGAAAAAGTTTATGAAATTTTAAAAGAGATGATAATCGAAGGAAAAATAGCTCAAGGAGAAAGAATAATTGAGACAGAATATTCTAATAAGTTTCAAATAAGTAGAACTCCTATTAGAGAAGCTCTTAGAATGCTAGAGCTAGAAGGATTAGTAGTCTCTAATTCTACTGGTGGTGTTCTTGTAAAAAAATTTACAAAAGAAGAAGTCGTAGAAGTTTATAAAATAAGAATTGCCCTTGAGGGAATTATCTTAGAGGAAGTTATAGAAAAATCTTCTCAAGAGGATATTAATTCTATCGAAAATATTTTAAAAAAAACAAAACAAGAATTATTAAATGATAATTTAGAAAAAGTTTTTGAACTTTTTTCTGAGTTTAACCATGTTCTTTATGAAATTGCTCAAGTCCCAAGAGTTACTAGTATGATAAATAATATCAATCTTTATTTAAAAAGATTTAGAAAATTATCAATCAGTAACAAGGAAAGAAAAGAAGAAGCTTTTAACGATCATCTTCAAATTTTTGATTGTATAAAAAATAAAGATCTAAAAAAAGCTCTTAAAGTTAATAAAAATCATTTAGAAAAATCTATGTCTTTTATGATTCCAAAATTTGAAAAAGAAAATAATATTTAGAAAGGTCAAGTTAAACTTGACCTTTTATATTTTTAAGCATAATGTATAAAATATGCGTAAGAAAGTATCAATGATCCTAACAATACCCAGATCAAGAATAATTTACCCATAAATTTCATCCAACGATCATATGTTATACCTGTTGCTCCTAAAAATCCCATTAAAGCAGATGCATGTGGTAAAATATAGTTACAGAATCCATCACCAAGTTTATATGCAAGTACTGCTGTTTGTCTTGTGATTCCAGAAACATCAGCTAAAGGAACCATAACTGGCATTACTACTGCCGCTTGACCTGTTCCAGAAGTTACAAATCCATTTACTATGATATTCATTATTAACATAACTGGTGCCTTTAAGAAATTAGGGAACCAAGCTAACATATTTGCTAATCCATAAACAACTGTATCTAATACTTTTGCCTCTTGTAAAATCAATGCTACTGCTGCACCTAATCCAACTATCATTGCAGCTGAAGCCATTCCTTTTATCCCTTTTACAAAACAACTTGCAATTTTACTAGGTGTATATCCATAAACTAATCCAGCTATAAATCCTAACCACATAAAACATACTGCAGTTTCTACTAATCCCCAGCTATATTTTATACAACCATACATTAAAATTCCAAAAGCTATTACTACAACTCCTAAAACAAGTGGATGTTTTTTATTTATTTCAACATTACAATCTTTTAGATCAAAAGTTTCTACTCCCTCTACACCATAAAGAACACTTTTTGTAGGATCTTTTTTAGCTCTTTCTCCATACCAAATAATATAAGCTGCTGTTACTATATAGAAAAGTATAAAAGCTACTATTCTAAGACCCATTCCAGAATAAGCTGGTAGATCTGCCATCTCTTGAGCTATTGCAGTTGTTGGTGCTAATATTCCTGTTGAAAATCCTATTCCAACTCCTAGTAATATCATAGCTACTCCAACTATTGCATCATATCCTAGAGTTGCTGAAAGCATAACCCCTAGTGGAGCAAAACCTATAAATTTATTTGTTGATTGAGTGATTCCTATTATTGCAAAAAGTAATAAAACAGCTGGTATAAATATTTTTTCTTTTCCAGAGCATTTTCTTGCTAGTTTATTACAATAAGCGTGGAACATTCCTGTTGAAAGTACAGTTTCTAAAGCTCCACCTATAACAAGTAAAGGAAATATAATATTTGCTTGTTTTATAAGACCCTTCATCACAAAATTTGGTATTTCCCATACCCCAACTGGATTTGCTTTTACTAA
This sequence comes from Fusobacterium sp., assembly GCF_029258315.1. Lineage (GTDB taxonomy): Bacteria > Fusobacteriota > Fusobacteriia > Fusobacteriales > Fusobacteriaceae > Fusobacterium_B. The sequence goes on from NZ_JARHZE010000116.1 coordinate 4,262, forward strand.
GTGATAACTTGTACTATCTACCATTTTTAATCCAGTTTCTGTTGTTATTCTTGTGTACTCTCCTGCTGGAATAATATAAGTTAAGATAGATACAAATATCAATAACATAAATATTATTACATATGAGTGTGGCATTTTAAATTTTTTTTCTGACATTCTCTCCTCCTAAAAACTTTTTATTTTTTTGTTTTTGATTCAAACTCTTCTCTTATTTTATTAAATACTTCTGGTTTATCTATTATTTCAAAAATTGTAGATAATAAAATTTTTCCTCCTACTCTTAGTGCTTCATAAGCCTCTTCAGATTTTCCAGCTTTTAAATACTCATCTGAATGCGAAGATGATCCTTCTGGTACAAAAGCTATTCTCAAACAAGTTCCTGGTACAACTGCCATTACACTTCCAAAATCTGTTGAACCTGTTTTTTCTCTCGGAGCACTTATTGCTGGAGCTTTTAATTCCCTTGCACTTTTCATCACAAGATCATTTAAAGTGAGAACTGGGATTTTCCCCCCCATTTCTTTATCTATATGTATATCATATGTAGTTTCAGTCATCAGACCTGCACCTTGAATTATCTTAAAAAATCTCTCTTTACAATCTACTAAAGTTGCATTGTCATAAGATCTCAAATAAAAGTTACCCACTGCTTCTCCTGGAACAACATTAGCTGGTCCACCTGCATTAATAACTGTATAATGCATTCTTACATCATCAGGTACATGTTCTCTCATAAATTCTATGGCATTAAATGTTAAAAGTAGTGCATCAAAAGCACTTCTTCCAGCCTCAGGTTTTAAGGCTGCATGTGCTCTCTTTCCTTTAAAAGTCACTGTTAATTTACACATAGCTAATGATTTTATATCTGTTGTTGTATTTGGTCCTCCATGAGTCATTAAAGCCACATCAATATCTTGGAAACAACCATTTTTTATCATTATTAATTTTCCACCTATTGTTTCTTCTGCTGGTGTTCCATATACTACTAATTTATAATTTTTATCTTTTAAACATTCTTTTAATGCAACTGCTACTCCTATTCCTAATGGTCCTTGTAAATGATGTCCACAAGCATGTCCCAATCCTTCGATGGCGTCGTATTCTACCAATATTCCAATTGATGGTCCACCTACTCCATTTTCATAAACCGCTCTGAAAGAAGTTTCTAATCCTCCTATCCCCTTTTCAATTTTAAAATCATATTCCTCTAAGAACTTGGTTAAGGTATCTAATGCTTTATATTCCTTTAAACCTATTTCAGGATTATCAAAAAGAAAATTTGACATCTCTTGTAGTCTTGGTTGTAATTCTTCTATTTTTTCAAATAATTTTCTTTTCATTATTGCCTCCTTCAAAAACTTGTGATAAAATTATGTATATAATATCATTTTTTATTACACATATTTTATTATAAAATATTCTAAAAATGAAATACTATATTTTTATAGGCTTTTTAAAATTTTTTTATACCTAGATAAGATTTAATAAGGGGACTTTATGGATTTCAAAGATTGGGAAATACTAAAAACTATTTCTGAAGAGTTAAGTTTAACTAAAACAGCTGAAAAATTATATACTTCTCAACCTTCTTTAACTTATAGATTGAATAAATTAGAGGAAGAGCTCGGTGTTAATATTTTAATAAGACATTCCAATGGAGTTATTTTATCTAAAGAGGGAGAATATTTAGTTGAATATTCTAAAAAAATGTTAATAGAATACGAAAACATGAAAAAAAATATTTTAAATTTAAAAAATGATAATTTCATTAATATTGGTATAAGTACAACTGTTGCAAAATATAAGCTAGCTCCTATATTAAGCGATTTTAATAAAGAATATCCAGAGATAAAAATAAATTTAAAAACAGGAACTTCATCCTCTGAACTTCCTTTTTTGTTAAAAGATAATCAAATAGATATAGCTCTTTTAAGGGGAGAAAACTCTTGGAATGATTTAAAATATATTATTCACTCTGAACCTTATGGAATTGTAACAAATTTTCCTTTTGAGATAGAAAAATTATACACATTACCTTATATTCAACACGACACAAAAAATGTTGTAAAATCTAAAATATTTTTAGAGGAATGGGCAAAAATAAATTTAAAAAGAGGAAAACAATTTGAAATAATTAAAGTTGATTCTATTGAGGCTTCTTTGGAAATGGTAAAAAATGGAATTGGTTGGACTGTACTTCCAAAAGTACATATTCAAAATTTTAATTCTCTCTTCTTTCATCCCCTAAAAAAATCTGATGATGAATTTTTTATTAGGAACACTTATCTATTAACAAAGGCTAAAAATTTAGAAAATTCTAATATCAATACTTTTGTTAAATTTATTTTAGAAAAATATAAATTTAATTTTAAATAAAAAAATAAAGAGAATCTCTCCTCTTTATTTTTTATTTTTTGTTAATTCTTTATAACAAACAGCACAAACTCCATTATAATGATTTCCTACTGATATTCCATCACTATCTGCTTCTACATCTCCAATCATAACATTCATTGTAGCCTTTCTTTTTCCACAGTGACCACAAACAGTTTTTATCTCATTTAATGTTGTCATATATGGCATCATATAAGCTACTGTTGGGAAAAGTTCTCCTCTAAAGTTACTCATAAGACCATATAAAAATATATTTATATCAAAATTAATCATAACTTCAACCAATTGATCACAATGTTGTTTTGATAAGAATTGAAACTCATCTATTAAAAGCAGATCTAATTCATGATTTTTACAATATTCAAAAAAATTAAATTCTTCATCTACTACTACTGCTTCTAGTGTATATTCCATCGCTCTACTAGAAACAAAATGTCCATCTCTTTCATTCTTATAAGGTTGAAAAACTTCAACTTTTTTCCCAACACTTTTATTTCTATGAGCTGTAAGTAAAAGTTCTGATGACTTTCTTGATCCAACTACTCCATAATAAAAATTTATTTTTCCTGCCAATTTTTCCTCCTAGTTTATTTTTATCTTTTACTATTATAGCATTTTATTTTAAAATATTTTACTAAAAATAAAATAAAACAATCACCAAACTAAATTTAGTCTGATGATTGCTTAGGCTTAATTTAAAAAATCAGTTTTTATTTTGCTTGTCTGATTACATCTATTACAGTTCCATCTCTGTATTCAATAATTCCAACTATTGTATCTGTAAATTCTGTTTTTTCTGGAGTTCCTGTTAAATACTCAACTTCCTCTTTTAATTGTTGAATTGTTTTAGTTTTTATTCCAGCCTCATCTAATTTTTCTTGTAAATCTTTTCTATTAGGATTTACACAGATTCCTCTTTCTGTTACTAAAATATCAACTGTTTCTCCTGGAGTAACTACATTTGTAACCTTATCTGTTACTATTGGAATTCTTTTTCTCATAGTTGGAGCTACTACTAAAGTAAGTTTTGCTCCTGCTGCTGTATCTGGTGCTCCACCTACTGCTCCCATTATCATTCCTGTTGATCCTGTTAATGAGTTTATATTGTAATCTTCATCTATTTCAGTAGCTGATAATATCATTACATCTAATTGATGAGCCACACAAGATTTATTATGAGGGTTTGCATACATTGATGATGACATCTCTAAATGGTTTGCATTTCTTGCAACTGAAGCTGCTGCTGCGCCATCAAAACTTTGTGTATCTAATATAGCTCCAAAATATCCCTCTTCTAATAATTCTACTAAATATCCTGTTGCTCCTCCTGATACAAAAGATCCTTTTATTTCATTTTCTTTCATATAATCTTTTAAGTATCTACAAACTGCTAATGATGATCCTCCTGA
>NZ_JARHZE010000005.1 GCF_029258315.1 Fusobacterium sp.
GTATCAAGTAAAGAAAAATGGTAAAAATAATTTTATAAGATATAGAGATTAAAATAATTATAAAACTACATTTAAAATTTTAAATATTAAGATTTTGAATGTAGTTTTTTGTTGTTAAATTAAAATATAGAATTTTATTTTTCTTTATTAAATACAACTTTTTTAATCTCTAAGACTCTCTAAAAAAGCATCAAGGCTTTGAGTTTCATCCATTTTTTCTCCTATAATAGGAATAACTCCTCTAGTCTTAAGTACTTCTTCTTGGACGATATTAGGTTTAGCCATAAAAATATAAAGATCAGGTTTATTTTCAGTATTAGATTTGCTCCAAAGTTGATTAAGTTTATACACAAGAAGTCTAATATTAATATCAGAGAGACTATATCCAATGAAAAGTACAGATTTTCCAAGCATGTCAGCTCTAAGTTTAATATCTAAAGGGGAGTTAAAATCAAGTCTTTCAAAATAACTTTTTTCTGTTAATACTAGTGGTGTTTCAGAATCCATATCTCCATGAAATTTTATTATTTGTGTTTTATCAGGATTTAGATGAACTAAATCGTCAATATTTTTAATTTTAGTAAAATCTTTTTTAAAAGTTTTAAAAGCTTGTTCAAGACAGTGGTCATAATTTGTGGTATATATAATAGGAAAATTTAATTCAACAATATTTTTATAGATTCTAGATTTTTTTATTTTTTCATCGCTTACTTTCCAAGAGTTTTTCATCCAATTTTTTAAATAATCATTTCCTTTTTTAAGAGCATAATATTCAGCAAGAATAAGACTGTCTTTAGTATCATCAAAATCATCTGGATTAACATTTAATTCATTTGCAATATGTTCTATAAGTTCAGACCAAAGTGGAAATTTTTTTAAGGTTGCAGAAACACCAGCTCCAACAAATAAAATAACTTCTTCTTCTTTGATTAATTTTTTTAATTTTTCCAAGTCTTTAAACATATTCTCACCTTTTATTAAAAATATTTTCATATATTTTAACATAAATAAGAAAAATAGTGTGAAAAATCATAAAATTTTCTTTTTAAATATTTTTATATATGAGAGAGCATAAATAATTTAAACAAAAAACCAAGTCTGAAAATTTACAAACTTGGTTTTTTATATATTTTATCCCATAATTCTTTTTAATAAGAAACAACTTGTTAAAAAAGTAAAGAGATCAGATGCAGGTAATACTAGCCATATACCAGTTTCTCCCCAAAGAGGTGGAAGAATAATTACAGCAAGTAAAACAAAAACAACACTTCTTAAAATTGACAAAATATTTGAAAGTTTAGCACTTCCTTTTGCTTGAAGATAAGCAATATTTACAAAATTAGCTCCTAAAAACATCAAAGCACTTGAGAAAAGTAAAATTCCTTTGCAAGACATTTCAATTAAAGGTTCATCTTCAGTAAATAATTTTATAATATTTTCACCATAGAAAATTATAAATAAAAGTAAAACAGATGAAATTATGAAGGCTGCAATATGTCCAATTTTAAATATTTCTTTAACTCTTTTATACTCTTTTATTCCATAGTTAAAACTTGCAATCGGTTGTAGAGCTTGTCCAAAACCAGAGAAAACCATTCTAAACATATAGCAAATATAAGTGACAACAGAATAAGATGAAACTCCAAGAGGTCCAGAATAATTCATAAAAGTAACATTAAGTAGAGTGTTAGTTACAGCAGCAGCAAATTCTATTGTAAAAGATGGGAAACCAAGGTTTATAATTTTCAAGAAAAATACTAGCTTAATTTTTTCAAATCTATATTTTATATTTGTTGCGGATCTAAAAAAATAAGAAACCAAAATCATAAATGACACAAACTGTCCAATCCCAGTGGCTAAAGCTCCACCAAATAATCCCCAACCAAAAACAACAATAAAAAGCCAATCCAAAAATATATTTGTTATAGCCCCAGATACCATTGAAAGAAAAGCAAAAGTAGGTGACTTGTCATTCCTCACAACAGCATTCAAAGAATTAGCTAACATAAGAAAAATAAGAGCTACGGTACAAGTATAAGCATACTCTTTTACTATTGGTAAAAGTTCTTCATTAGATCCTAATAAAAACATAAGTTTATTATTTAGTAAAAAAACTGTTCCCAAAATAATAAAATATGAAATTATATTTAAGGTAATTAAATGAGAAAAACAGGCATTTTTAAATTTTAAATTTCTGGAATGTAGAGACATAAGTGTTGCTCCACCCATACCAAAAAGAAAACTTATAGCTACTCCTAAATTAACAATAGGATAGCCAATGGTTACAGCAGCAAGAGCATCTGCTCCAACAAATCTTCCCACAAATATTCCATCAACAATAGCATAAAGGGCAGTAATTAACATTGCTGTTACTGACGGAACAGAAAAATAAAAAAATAATTTTGTAATAGAATCTTCTTTTAAATTGATAGACCTAAACATTAATCCTCCTTAAATATATAAAAAATTTAAAATTAGTAATATAAATTTAATATAAAAATCTAAAACATACCTATAAAATGATCTTTCTGTAATGTTTAGTATAGCATTTTTTATAAAAAGAATCAATACTTTTTAGTAAGTTAATATAAAAATTTTTTTATTGGAAATAAAGGAAAAATCTTAAATATTAATAAAATTCACATTAAAAAAAAGGAAAAAATTATTATACTGAGAATAATACAATATATAATATTTTAAATGTATATTTAAAATACATTTTAGAATAAAAATGTTATTAAAGAATTATTTCAATATAATATTGGAGGAAAAATGAGTGATTTTTTTGGAGTGATATTAGTATCCGTTTTAAGTTTTATTGTAAATTTAATAATCCCTGTATTTGGAATATATTTTATAGTAAAATATTCATTAAATCTTATACAAAAACAGTATAGAGTTTTAGGAAGTATTTTTTGTGTAACTGGTGTATTTTTTATGATATTTTTTGGCTATATAAGATTGGCACATTATTCAAAATTACCATATTCAATACTTGCAGATTTTCAGAATGCTTTTTATACAGAGGTAAATTATGATAAAGATTATACAATAAAGAAAGATTTAAATGGACATTATAGAATTTGTGATAGAAATGGAAAATATTTTACAGGGACTATAAAAACTTATTTTCAAAAGCTAAGATTCAGTCCAATTAAATCAAAAGAAAATGGAATAAGTTATTTTATAGATGGTTATCTTATTGGAAGTTCACAAAACCCTATTGAACCTATGTTTTTAGGAAATAATTTTGGAGAGACTTTATCAGATGAAAGATATAAAAGTTTAGAAGAGCCTGTTATTATTTTTGAAGAATATGAAAAACTTTTAAAAGACGAAGTATTAACTTGGGGAGATTATATATTAGTAGATAAAAAAGGGAATTTTAATAAAAATTATAAAATAAAGTATGCTTATTGTATAAAAAATGAGAGTTTAATGAAAAGAGAAATTATTTATTATAAAAATGGTGTAGTTTCTCTAATTAGACCATATAGATTAGATGAGTTTAATGAATGGGTTGCAGGGGGAGGAAATTATTTTTCTTTTGATTCTTTGGGGTATTTGATAGTGAGAGAAAAATGGAACAAGAATGGTACAATTGATTATAGAAAGATAAAAAAAGTAAAATGGGAAGCTAGTAAATTTATAAAAGTGAAAGAATATACTGATATTTTAGAAAAATATGAGGTAAAAGATATAAAATTTAAAAATGAAATACTTTCTCCTAAGAATCTAACTTTTTTGGAAAATGGTGAACTATGGGATGAAAATAAAAGTAATTTTGAAAACGTCTGTTTAATTTTAAATAATGAAAAATATTTTGAAAAAAGATTAAAAGTGAAATTAAAAAATGAAAAAGAAGAGATAAAATTATCGAAAAAAGAGAAAGAATTATTTTCTGAAGCTATAAATAGAGGGAAACTTATCACTTCAATAGAAGAAGATCCAGAAATGGTTTTAAATAAAGAAAAAAAATTACAATTTATAATTTTGGATGAAAAAAATAGAGAAATAGGGAGCTTTTTATATATTAATAATAAATTTTATATGAAAAATGGAATATATATTTTTTCTTTAGAGGGAGATGAGTTTAAAGAAGTCAGAGAAAGGATGAAAGAAAGTTTTTATAAATATTTAGACTAAATTATAAAAAAAGAAAAAATAAGATATTATAAAAAAATATATTAAAAATAAAAAAAATGTATTATAATGTAAATATAGAAAAATAAAACTTATGGAGGATAAAATGAATAAATTAACATTGGGAATTATTTTATTAGATATGGTTATACTAGGAGGAGCAGGATTAATTTATTTTAAAGTAAAAAATAAAAATAAACCAAAAGATCCTAGAAGTTTTGATATTTTCTATTTTGAAGATGACAATTTTTGCTTAAATTCCCCAGTTAGAAAATGGAGTTGTAGAAAAGAAGACATAGAGTGTATAAAATTTTCTTGTAAAAAAGTGAGACTTGGAAATTATAGGGGATTTGGAGAGATAGTTAGAAAAGATACAGATGCTGTACAAAAAATTATGTTTGATGGAAGTGTATATTCTAAAAAAATTAAATTAATTACAAATGAAAAAGATATAAAAAATGCAATAGAATTTTGTATAGATATATTGACTAAAAATGGAATAAGATGTGAATATGAAGATTAATTAAATTTTAGAGGTGGATTTGTGGAAATAAGTAGGAAAAAATTTAAAAAGCTTTTATTTATACTTATAAATTTTATGCTAATTTTAAATATTTCTTATGGAGAATCTATGTATAGAGTGGATAGTTTAAAGATAATTGTCCAAATAAATAAAGATGGAAGTGCTGACATATCCGAACAGATTTTTTATGATGCTTATTCTATAAAGGAAATTTATCATAATATTGATTATAATGGGTATGGAGAGATAGAAAATTTAAATATCTATTTTGGAAAGAATGGAAACTATCAATTAGCTAATGAAGGATATGATAAAAAGATAGGAACTTATGAGAAGATAAATGAAGGAGAAGTTGCAAAAATAAAACTATATTATCCTCTAAATGAAGAAGAAGCTTATTTTATGTTTAATTATAAACTTCAAAATGCTATAACTATATATAATGATACAGCACAATTTTGCAAAAAATTAGTTGAAAAAGATTTTGAAAATCCTATTGAAAATATAGAAATTTTAATAAAATTACCAGAAGAGGTAAATCAAGAATTAATAAAAGCTTTTTGGCATGGACATTTTGATGAAAAAATAGATATATTAAACGAAAGGGAAATAAGATTTAAAATAAAAAATTATCATCAAGAAGAGCCTATAGAGATTAATATACTTTTTCCAAAAGAAATAATTTTTTCTCAAAATAAAAATATATTTAAAGATAAAAACGGATATGAAGAGATAATAAAAAAAGAAAAAAAGTTGTATGATGATATTAATTTAAAAAGAAAAATAGTCAGTCATGGAAATGTTATAGGTAATATAGTTTTTGGAATTTGTCTTTCTTGGATAATATTTGTAGTTATTTTTATATATAAAAATAATGGAAAAAGATATGTAGTTAAAGATGAAGAGGGATATTTTAAAGAGATTTCAACTAATTTTTCTCCAGCAATAGTTGGAGCTATTGTAACTAAAAATATTAATCCAGCACAACTTTTTGCTACACTCATGGATTTAATTAGAAAAGAAATTTTATTGTTAGATGGGAAAAATGGAAAAGTTCTTTTGAGTTTAAAAAGAGATTGTCTTTTAAATGATTTAGAAGAGTATGAGAAATTTATTTTAAAATGGTATATAGAAGAAATTGGAAATGGAGAGGAAGTCTTTATAGAAGAAATAGAAAATTCATTAAAAAATAAAGAAAAATATATTATTTTTAAGAAAAAATATGATGAATGGAAAAATTTACTAGAGAATGGATTAAAAAAAGTTGGATTTAGGTTAGAAGAGCCGAAATCACTTGGAATTACTTTAGGATTTTTAACAGGAATTTTAAGTATACCCATTGGATTTATATTTTTGATTTTATTTGATAGTTCAAAATTTATTATATTTCCATTTTTTATCTCTTTTTCTTTGATAATTTATACAATAAGTGTTAAAAGATACTCATTAGAGGCTGAAAAATTAAAAATAAAATGGTTATCTTTTAAGAAATTTTTATTAAATTATAGTAGTTTTAAAGAATCTAAGTTTGATTCACATGATATAAGAGAACAGTATTTTATTTATGCATTAGCTATGGGAATATCAAAAGAAGTATTGGAAGAATATAAAAAAGTTTTAAGGAAAGATAGTGAGATTAAGAGAAAAATATATGATTTTAGAGTTATAGAAAATTTAATGAATTTAATGGAGAAAAAAGAAAAAAATTTCATTTTAAAATTGATAGAGGATTTTTCTGGAAAAAATTTTATTAGTAAAAAGTAATATAGAGTTTTGATAAGTAAAGAAAGAGTATCATAATGGCATTGTGATTGGTAAAAAATAAATAAAAAAATGAAAAATAGTTGTATTTTAGTCTTAATAAATTAAGAGAAAATAAAATGGAGTTGATAATTGTATGATTATAGGATTAGGAATTTTGGGAATCATTATATTTTTAGGTTTAATAGGAATAAAATATTATAATAAATTTATAAATCTTAATGAAAAAGTAAAAAAATCTTGGAGTCAAATAGATGTACAACTTCAAAGAAGAATGGATTTGATTCCTAATTTAGTAGAAACAGTAAAAGGATATGCTAGTCATGAAAAAGAAACTTTAGAAAATGTTATGAAAGCTAGAAATAGTTATTTAACTGCTAATAATCAAGGAGAAAAAATAAAGGCGAATAATGAAATGAGTGGATTTTTATCAAGAATTATGGCAATTTCAGAGTCTTACCCTAATTTAAAAGCTGATATTAATTTTTTAAATTTACAGAAGCAATTAGAGGAAACAGAGGATAAAATAGGGGCCTCTCGCCAATCTTATAATGACAGTGTAACATTTTATAATCAATCTATAAAGATGTTTCCTGGAAACATAATAGCAGGGATGTTTAATTTTAAAGAGGCAGATTTATTTGTAGCCAATGAAGAGGCAAGAAAAAATATAAAAGTTAGTTTTTAATAAATATTACATTTAGATGTAAAAAATAGATAATTAAAGGAGGTTTCTATGAAAAAAGTACTTATTGGAATAATTATCTTTGGAGTTATTGGGGGTAGAACATACATCTATAAAAATCGTTATTCTTTTTATAAATATCTTCCAAATGTTAAAAATGAAGGACAATTTAAAAACATTAATAATAAAGTTTGTTTAGGAGAAGGAAAACCTTTTACAGGTAGAATAAAAAATATAAAAGGCGAGTACACAGAGATTTATTCATATAAAGATGGAGAATTAAATGGACTTAGTACAGTTTATTATAATGGAAAAGTAAGAGAGATAGGACATTGGAAGGATGATAGACAAGATGGACTATTTCAGTTATATAATGAAAAAGGAATTTTAGTAGATGATGGTTTATTTAAAGATGGTATGAGAAATGGGGTCACAGAACAATTTTATGAAAAAACTGGTGGAAAAAGGGTAAAAGGTGAATATCGAGATAATTTAAAGGTAGGTGAATGGGAGCAATACTATATGAGCGGAACATTACAAGCTAAAGCAAATTATTTTGATGATGAGTTAAGTGGTAATTATGAAGAATATTATGAAAATGGAAATTTAAAATTAGAAGGAAAATATAAAAATAATCTTCCTGAAGGAGAATGGAAATATTATTCAGAAAATAATACTTTGTTAAATATAGTTAGATTTAAAAATGGAATGTTTGATGGAGTAAAAGAAGATTACTATCCAAATGGAGTTCTTAGCAGAAAAATGGAATATAAGGACAATCTTCCAAATGGGAAATATGAAAGTTATTGGGAAGATGGAAAATTACAAGAAACAGGAATAATAAAAGATAGTGAATATAAGGAAGTGAAGTTTTATAATAAAGATGGAAAATTTATAACAGAAGTTGGAAAAAATATTCCAGAAGATGCAGAAGAAGAAAAAGTTAACATTGTAGATGAAAAGCAAGAGGATATTATAAAAAAATCTAATAAAGAAAATAAATAATTTTAAAGTTATAATAAAAAGTATTAAATGGGACTAGTTTTAGTCTCATTTATTTTTATATTTAAATTTATAAAAATCTACTATATTTTAACATTTTAAGAATGAATAAAAATCCTTTTTGAAAAGAACTTGACAAATAAGAATAAATGTGATATTTTAAGTTTAGAATAAATTAGCAACCTTAATTAATGAGTGCTAATATTTTTTAGGAGGCAAGTAGAAATGAGAAAACAAACAGAAAACTTTCAAGCAGAAACTAAAGAATTGTTAAATCTTATGGTGCATTCTATATACACTAACAAAGAGATATTTTTAAGAGAATTAATATCTAATGGAAGTGATGCAATTGATAAATTAAAATTTAAAGCATTAACTGATACAGATCTTACAAAAGATTTAGATGAATTTAAGATAAATATAAAAATAGATAAGGAAAATAACAAATTAATAATAGAAGATACTGGTATTGGTATGACTTTTGATGAAGTTAATGAAAATATTGGTACTATTGCAAAATCAGGGTCAAAGGCTTTTATAGAAAAGTTTAAAGAAGCTAAAGAAAATGAGCAATTAGATATAATAGGACAATTTGGTGTAGGATTTTATTCAGCTTTCATGGTAGCTAATGAGATTACACTATTCACAAAATCTCCATATAGTGATGTTACAATAAAATGGTCATCAAAGGGAGATGGAACTTATGAGATAGAAGAAGTTGAAAACTTAGATGATTTAAAAAGAGGTACTAGAATAATTCTTTCTATGAATGAAGATTCAAAAGAATTTTTAGAAGATTATACAATTAGAATGATAGTTAAAAAACATTCAAACTCTATTAAATATCCAATATATTTAGGAGAGGAAAAATTAAATAATGAAACACCAATTTGGAAAAAAGATAAAAAAGATATAACAGAGGAAGAATATAACGAATTTTATAAAAATACTTTCTTCGATTTTGAAGATCCATTATTACACTTCCATATCAAAGTACAAGGATCTTTAGAGTATACAGCTCTTATCTATGTGCCAAAAAGAACTCCAATGGATTTCTATACAAGAGATTATAAAAGAGGATTACAGCTATATACAAAAAATGTATTTATAATGGACAAAGCAGAAAGTCTTATCCCAGAATATTTTAGTTTTATGAAAGGGTTAGTTGATACAGATAACTTATCACTTAATATTTCAAGAGAAATTTTACAACAGGATAATGAACTTACAAAAATTTCTAAAAATATAGAGAAAAAAATAGAAACAGAACTTAAAAAACTTTTAAAAGATGAAAGAGAAAAATATATAACTATGTGGGAAGCTTTTGGACGTACAATCAAGTTTGGTGTTCAAGAAATGTATGGTATCAATAAAGAAAAATTACAAGATCTTCTAATATTTAAATCATCTTATAAAGATGAATATACTACTTTAAAAGAATATGTAGAAAGAATGAAAGAGGATCAAAAAGAGATTTATTATGTAAGTGGAGAGAATGAAGAGCTTATTAAATCATTACCAAAAGTAAAAGTATTAAAAGATAAAGGTTTTGAAGTATTATTTTTAACTGATAGAATTGATGAATTTACTTTAAAAACTCTAATGAATTACTCAGAAAAACAATTTAAATCTATAAATGATGCTGATTTTAACCATACAGAAGATGAAAAAGAAAAAGAAACTAGAGAAAATTTAGAAAAAGAAAATAAATCATTATTAGATAAAGTAAAAGAATTGCTAGGTGGAAGAGTAGAAGAAGCTAGACTTAATGGAAACCTTGGAAGTGGAGCAGTTGGATTAGCATCAAAAGGAGAAATTTCTTTAGAGATGGAAAAAACTTTAGCTGAAATCCCTGGAAATGAAGGAATGAAAGCCAAAAAAATATTTGAATTAAATCCAAACCATCCATTATTTGAGAAAATAAAGAACACAACTGATGAGGAAGAGTTAAAAGATTTATTATATGTATTATATAACCAATCATTATTAGTTGAAGGATTTAATCTAGAAAATCCAATTGAATTTTCAGAAAAATTAAATAAATTGATAACTAAATAAAAAATTATCCCCTATATTTTTATATAGGGGACTTTTTTTATACAATATATAGTTTTTTTGAGAAAAAAATAAATTTTTTTAAAATGTAGATTGAGTAAGAGAAATATAGTCAAATATATTTTTTGTTTACAAACTGATATATAAAAAGAATAATTAATAAAACCATTGGAAATAAAGGGATAAAAACCTAAAATTCACAATATATAGTGAAAACAGATTGATAAAAAACACAATATGTGCTATCATATTGTAGCAATGAATGTTTATTACAACAAAATAATTTAAAGGTGTGGGGGCAGTAGAGATGAAAGTAATAAAACGTAATGGAGATGTGGTAGCATTTGATAAAGATAAAATATTTATAGTATTAGAGAAAGTTCACAAAGAATTAGCTTTTAAAAATGAAGCAGTTCTTGTAGAGATGTTAGATCATATTATGAATAAAATATATGCTAAACAGAAAGAAAATATAAATATCGAAGAGATACAAGATATAGTATTTAAAACATTATGTGATTTTGGATATTTTTGTCAGGCACAAAGATTTGAAAGATATAGAACAAAAAGAAGCGAGGCTAGATTAAAAGAAACAGATAGTCTTTTCAAGAGAATAGAGGGAATACTAGAGAATGGAGATAGAGAAAATTCAAATAAAAACTCAACTTTACCATCTGTTGCAAGAGATCTTATTTCTGGAGAATATTTTAGATTCAATGTTGAAAAATCAATAGGAAAAGAATTGTATGAAGCACATAGAAAGAAAACTATTCACTGGCATGACTCAGATGTTGAAAAAGAACTTACTAACTGTTGTCTTATCAATATAGAAGATATGTTAAAACATGGAACTAGAATAACAAATACAGATGTAGAAACTCCAAGATCAGTTGGAACTGCTATGAATATAGCTATGCAAATAATGGCAAGTGTTAGTTCTCAACAATATGGAGGAAACTCTATACCTAACTTTAACGAAGTTTTTGCAAAATATGCTAAGAAAAATTTTGTTAAGAATTTTAATGATTATTACGAATTCCAATTTGAAAAAGAATATGATGATGTATTAGAATTAGATTCTTCAAATGAAGAGCTTAGAAAAAAATATACAAAAGTTTTTGATAAAGTAATAAAGAAAACTGCTAAAGAAATTTATGATGCTTGTCAATTATTTGAATATCAGACAAACTCAATCTTAGGTTCAGCATCACAAACTCCATTTAGTACAATAACTTTCAATATTCCAACTTCTTGGGAGTCAGAACAAATTATTCTATCTTATTTAAAAGTTAGACAAACAGGACTTGGAGCACTAAAAATACCTGCAATTTTTCCAAAATTATCATATATAATTGTTGATGGATATAACTTAAAAGAGGGAGATCCATACTACTATATAACTCAAGAAGTTTCTAGATGTATTGCTCATACATATTATCCAGATATTTTATTCTATTCAAAAGAAGATTACGATGCTGGTAAATATTATGCAAGAATGGGTTGTAGATCTCGTGTAAATCATGAATATCAAGAAAATGGAAAATATCAACAGTATGGAAGATTTAACTTTGGAGTAGTTACTTTAAATCTACCTCAAATAGCTTTAGAAACATTAAGACATAAAAGTGAAGATAGAGTAGAAACTTTTATGAAACTTTTAGCAGAGAAAAAAGCTCTTATGAAACTTGGAATTTTAAAAAGATATGAAAATGTTAGAAAATTAAAGGCAAAACAAGCTCCAATTTTATTCCAGTATGGTGCTATTGCTAGATTAAATCCTGAAGAAACTGTTGAAAAAATATTAAAAACAGATAGAGCATCAGTATCTTATGGATTCTTAGGAATAGATGATTGTGTAAGAATACTTACTGATGATAAAGAAAATATCTCTAAATCATTAGGAAAAGAGATAGGACTTAGAATAATGAAAGAGATTAGAAATCAAGCTGATGAAATTAAAAAAGAAACTGGATTACCTGTTTCAGTTTATGGAACACCAGCTGAAGCAAGTATAGCTACTTTCTTTAATATAGATAAGGGAAATTATTCTGATGTTATGCCTGAATGGTTAGAGAAAAGAGGATACTATACAAACTCATTCCACTTTTCTTCAGAATTACCAATAGATGCTTTTGATAAAATAGATACAGAAGCTCCATTTATTAAATATTGTAATGGTGGAAATATAATGTATGTAGAAAATGGTGGAAAAACTTATAACTCAGATGCTATTCTAGAACTTATAAGATACGCTCACGATAAAGGTATAGAATATTTTGCAGTAAATACAGTATCAGATGTTTGTTTTGAATGTGGATACACAGGAGAAATATCTTATGATGAAAAGACTGCTAAATATAAATGTCCTCAATGTGGAAATGAAGAGGGAATGAAAATGAAAATCCAAAGAAGATGTTGTGGATACATTTCTAACTACAATATCACTCACGCTCTTGAAGGAAGAATGAAAGAGATAAAAAACAGAGCTATACACGTAAAATAAAATAAATAAAACTAATGAATGGAAAAAATATATATTTTATATTATACAAAATATAGTTTTTTAGATATACTTAATAAAAGAATTAGATAGAGGTGCAAAGGATAAGAGTAAAATTATTTAGCTTGACAGCTGTGAGATAATTTGAAAGGAGAGTTTGCCGAAATGGAGATGAATGTCAAAACTTCTCTGTTGGTAAAATGGAAAATATCTATTTTACTGTCATTGATTTTCAATGGAGGGCTATCAGGTAAGTTATCATATTAAAAATTTATATTATTTTTAATTTAGTTTACTCAAGACAGTCTCAATTGATGACTGTCTTTTTTTTATGAAAATATAGGAGGAAAGAATTATGAGATATTTTGGAACTATGAAAAACAACAATGGTATATTAGAAATAGGAGGAGTTTCAATAAAGGAGCTAGCTAAGGAATACAAGACACCTCTATATATTATGGACCAACAACTTATTGAAGATAATATGAAAAAATATATAGATAATTTTAAATCTGATAAATTTAAAACTGAGATAGTATATGCTTCAAAAGCATTTTTATCAAAAGCTATGTGTCAATTAGCGGATAAATATGGACTTAGTATGGATGCTGTTTCAGCAGGAGAACTATATACAATAAAAATGGCAAACTTTCCAATGAATAGAGTACATATGCACGGAAATAACAAAAGTATTGAAGAATTAGAGATGTGTTTAGATTTAGGTATAGGAATAGTTATACTTGATAATATTTTAGAGATAGAAAGACTTGGAGAGTTAGCTGATGAAAAAAATAAAAAGATTAAAGTGATGCTTAGAGTAAATATAGGTATAGATGCTCACACTCACGAATATATAAGAACATCAAAACATAGTTCGAAATTTGGTGAATCAATATTTGATAAAAATATTTATGGAATTGTAGAAAAAATTATAAACTATAAAAATTTAGAATTTTTAGGATTTCATTGTCATATTGGATCACAAATTTTTGATACAAAAGCTTTTCATGAAGGAATAGAAACAATGTTAAAATTTACAAAATCTGTTTCAGAAAAATTAAAAATAAATATTCCGGAAATGAATTTAGGTGGAGGATTTGGAGTTTATTATACAGAGGAAGATACAGAAATAGATGTAGAAAAATTTATGCATTCAATGGTTGAACATATAGAAAAAACTCTTGAAAAAGAAAATATGAATTTAGAAAGGGTTTCTATTGAACCAGGAAGAAGTATAGTAGGAAATGCTGGTGGAACTTTATATTCAGTAGGTGGAACAAAAGAAACTTATGGTGGAGTAAAATATGTATTTATTGATGGAGGAATGACAGATAATATAAGACCAGCTCTTTACCAAGCAAAATACGAAGCTGTATTAGCAAATAAACTTAATGAAAAACCGGAAGAGATAGTAACTATTGCTGGAAAATGTTGTGAGTCTGGAGATCTAATAGGAAAAGATATGAAACTTGCAAAGGCTTGTGTGGGAGATTATGTTTTTGTTTCTACAACAGGAGCTTATGGATATTCTATGTCAAGTAATTATAATAAAGCTTTAAGACCAGCTGTTGTATTTGTAAAAGATGGAAAAACAGCACTTTCTATCAAAAGAGAAACTTATGAAGACTTGGTATCAAAAGACATTTTTTTAAATCTATAAAAAATAATGAAGATTAAAAAAAAATGTGCTATAATAATTTATATTCAATGAAAATATAAAACGGGAAGGAGGAAGGTTACATTAAAATGTAACTGAAACTAAGATGAGAACAGTAATAAATAACGGATTAGTAGTAGACCCTAAGAATGGAATTTATGAACCATACAACATAGCAATAGAGAATGGTAAAATAGTAGAAGTTTCTCATGAAACTCTTGTTGGAGAAAAAGAGATAGACGCAATGGGAATGTGTGTTTGTCCCGGATTTATAGATATTGATATGCATGAGGTATTGACAGATGGAACTACACCTGATAGAGAGATATTTAAAAGAATGCTTTCTATGGGAGTTACTACTGCAATAGGTGGAAACTCAGGAATAGGAGTAGAAGATCCAGAAAGATATTTAGAGGAAGTTGATGATGGAAATCCTGTAAATTTTGGAATGCTTTTACCTCATGGAATATTAAGAGAAAAAGTTGGAGCTGACAGATATGTTAGTTTAGAAAATGATGAAATTGATAAGATGTATGAAATAGGTAAAAATATTATAAGAAAAAGTGGATTACTTGGAATAAGTTTTGGACTTAGATATGTACCAGGAATAGATTTTAATGAGATGGTTACTCTTGGAAAATTAGGACAAAATAAAGTAGTATCAGCTCATTTAAGAGAAGATGCTAAAAATATTTTTAATGCCATTGATGAGTTTTTAGATTTAGGAAATTATATAAAAGCAAATTATTTAGTTTCTCATATTGGAAGTATGGCAGGATTTGGACAAATGGAACAAGCTCTTGAAATGTTAGATAAGAAGAGAGAAGAGGGAGTAAATGTTTACTGTGACTGTTATCCATATACAGCATTTTCAGCAAAAGCTGGATCAATAACTTTTGATGATGGATTCTTGGAAAGATATAATATCACTTATGATAAATTAGAAGTTATGGAAGGAAAATATAGAGGAAAAAGATGTACTAAGGAATTCTTTGAACAATTAAGAGAAGAAGCTCCAGATACAATGTTAATAGCTCATACAATAAATGAAAAAGATATGGAAAAAGCATTGGAATATTCATACACAGTAATTGGAAGTGACGGAATATTAAATGCTAAAAATATAGGACACCCTAGAGCAACAGGAACTTTCCCAAGAATTTTAGGAAAATATGTAAGAGATAGAAAAACTTTAAATTTATATAATGCAATTGAAAAGATGACTTCTGCACCAGCTAATATTTTAGGAATTGAAAAAGGAAGTTTATCAGTTGGAGCTGACGCAGATATAACAATTTTCTCTCTTGATGATGTAAGAGATTATGCAACATTTGAAAATACAGAGCTATTGTCAGAAGGAATTGAATATGTATTAGTTAATGGAGAGATTGCTTTAGAAAATGGTAGAGTAGTAAATTCAAACTTAGGAAAATCTGTAAGAAAGTTTTAGTGGTATAGATGAGAATAATATCAATAGTAGAAAATGATCCTATAAATAGTATGACTGGTTTTACATTGACAATGTATTTTGCTGGTTGCGATCACTATTGTGAGGGGTGTTTTTCCAAGAATACTTGGGACTTTGAAAAAGGACAAGAATATAGTTTAGATGAAATTAAAAGTCTTATTTTAAATTCTAGATGGAAGAATGTAACTTTTCTTGGTGGAGATCCTCTGTTTTATAAAAATAGAGATGAAGTTTTGGAATTAATAAGATTTATAAAGGAAAAAACTAATAAAAATATTTATCTATGGACTGGTTATCTAAAGGAAGAGATTGAACAGTGGCTAAATGTAGAAGATATAGACTATCTAATAGAAGGACCTTTTGTATTAGCTAAAAAAGATCTAAGATTAAAACTTCGTGGTAGTTCAAATCAAAGAGTTTTTCATAAAGGAATTGAGATAAAAGATATAGATAAAATAGGTTAAAAATGAAGACTGTTGTAAATTTTTATTTTAGTAATAAAAGATACAACAGTTTTTTTATGTGAAGAATTATAATTAATTTTTTATAAAAAGCTAGGATTTAAGAAATATAAAAAATAAAAATAAATTAAAATTTTTTAAGAGGAATATAAGAAAAAAAAATAATGAAATTTAATTTTATAGCATTAATAATATTGAATTAAAATAAAAAGAAGGAAAGATAACTAAATAATAAAAATAGCTTTCTAGAAATTTTATCTAGAAAGCTATGGGTTAAAATATAAATTTTACTAATCTTTGATAGTCATAGCTTTTTTTACATCAGCTAATTTTTCAGGAACTAGATAATTTACAAGGGCAAGTCCTAAGTCAATAGAATATCCAGCTCCACTACCTGTAATAAGATTTCCGTCAACAACAACAGGTTTATCATGGATAGTACAAGAATTTCCTACTAAATTATAGCAACTAAAGTGTAGAGTTACATTTTTTCCATCTATTATTCCTTTTCTAGCAAGAGATGAAGGGGCTCCACAAATAGCTCCTAAAAGTTTTCCACTTTCTAAATAGTATTTTGCAAGATTCATTGCTTTATCAGATTTTAAAAGATTTTCATAACCAGGATATCCACCAGGTAAGAAAATACCATCAGCATCTTTAAAATCTTCAGAACTAAGAAGTTTATCGGCTTTAACTTTAATATTATGAGCTGAAGCAACTTCTAATCCCTCATTAAGAGAAAGAGTTTCTACCTTTATACCTGCTCTAAGCATAATATCAGTAGGTGCAAGAGCCTCTATTGTTTCAAAACCATCAGCTAATAAAACATAAACTTTTTTCATTTAAGCCTCCTTAAAATTTTTATATTTTCTAATTTTAAATTAATCTTTTTTTCATTTCTTATAATTCAGTATATAATTTTTTTTAGAAAAAATCAAAGAATATTTATTAAAAATTTATTTCTGTAAAAAATTTGAACATTTTTATATTGTCTGATAAAATTTTAGATATATTATTTTTTACAAAAAATTAAAAAATTTCCTTTTAAAATTTAAATAAAATTAAATCATGTTTTATTTTTTTTATATATAAATTATTTAAAAATAAAAAAAATTTATAAATAAATTCAAAAATTGAAAAAAATATAGATAATTTTTATAGATTTTGATAAAAAATAAAAAAAATGGTATAATATTCTAGCTAAGAAATTGAAACAGATAAAATTTTAGATAAAACTTTTTAAAAGGAGAAAAAAGAATGGAAAAAATAGTTGGATTTATCGGTGCAGGAAATATGGGATATGCTATTGGTGGAGGAATGGTTTCTTCTGGAATAGTAAAAAAAGAGAATATCATATACTCAGATGCTTCAGATGAAAGATTAAAAAAAATTCACGAAGAGATAGGAACAAAAACAAGCAACTCAAACTTATTAGTTGCTAACGAATCAGATATATTATTTTTAGCAGTAAAACCAGATATGTATCCAAAAGTTATTGAAGAGATAAAAGACTATGTAAAAAAAGATGCGATAATAATAACAATAGCAGCAGGTGTAAAACTTTCAAAAACAAGAGAATTATTTGGAAAAGATATGAAGGTAGTAAGAATTATGCCTAATACTCCAGCTCTTGTAAAAGAAAGTATGTCAGCAGTTATGCCAAATGAATTTATAAGCCAAGAGGAACTTCAGGAGGTATTAGTTTTATTAAATTCTTTTGGAAAAACTGAAGTTGTAAGTGAAAGTTTAATAGACGGAGTTATAGCAGTTAGTGGATCATCTCCAGCTTATGTATTTATGATGATAGAGGCAATGGGAGATGCTGCTGTGGCATCTGGAATGGATAGAAAAAGAGCTTATAAATTTGCAGCACAAGCAGTTTTAGGTTCTGCAAAAATGGTTCTTGAAACTGGAATCCACCCAGGAGAATTAAAAGATATGGTTTGCTCTCCTAAAGGAACAACTATTGAGGCTGTTAAAAAATTAGAAGAATGCGGATTTAGAAATGCAATTATGAAAGCTATGGAAGTTTGTGAGCAAAAATCTAAAGATATGTCTAAATAATAAAATTAAATTTAATTTAGAATATTGGATTAAATTTATAAATATAAATTAAATTGTAAAAAATAAAATTAAAAGAAGGTGAAAGATGTTATTTAAGTTAGGACAACATACTCCAAAGATAGGAGAAAAAGTTTTTATTGCTGATACAGCTAGAGTTATAGGAAATGTAGAAATAGAAGATAATGTATCTGTTTGGTATGGAGCAGTTTTAAGAGGGGATGTATTAAAGATAAAGATAGGAAAAGGTTCTAATATTCAAGAGGGGTCAACTCTTCACGGAGAACCAAATAGTGATGTGATCTTAGGAGAGAATGTAACAATAGGACATAATTGTATAATTCACGGTTGTACTATTGGAGATAACTCTTTAATCGGAATGGGATCAACTATAACAGATAATGTAGCTATTCCTAAAAATTGTTTTATATCTTCTGAATCACTTGTTACAGGAAAGATAGGAAAAATTGAAGAAGGAAGTTTTATAAAAGGAAATCCTGCAAAAGTTATAGGGAAAGTTAGTGAAGAACAATTGAGAATAATGGAAATTACTTATAAAAGTTATCAAGAAAAGAAAGATTTATATTTAGAAACTCTTGAAGAAATAAAATAAAATTTAAGGTTTATAAATATTACTTTTAGAATATTTATTAACAAAAAATTGATTTTTAATAAAATGTTTAAAAATTAATAATAAATAAGAGAGCTGAGTAAAATATTTAAAATGTTACTCAGCTTTTTAAATTAATCTATTTTATAAATTTTATATTTTAATCAGAAAAAAACTAATAAATAAAATTTTTAAATAAAAATCAAATAGTAAAATAAAAAATATAATGTAATAAGGTCATATAGTATTATTAAAATAAATTAAAGAGAAAATAAAAAGAACCAGTTAGGGATTTTCTAACTGGTTTTTATTTAGATATTAAACGGCTGGGTTAATATAAATTAATTTATTCTTTTATCCATTTTTTATAGATTGTATCTACAATAACACCGATAGCGTTATCTCCAGATACGTTACAAGCTGTACCAAATGAATCTTGAGTAATGTAAAGAGCGATCATTATAGCTTGTAATTCTTCAGTACCAAGACCAACCATATATAAGAATGGAAGAGCTGTCATTATAGATCCACCAGGTGCTCCAGGAGATGCAACCATTGCAACACCTAAAGTAGCAATAAATGGAACTATTATTCCAATGTTTATAGGAAGATTGTTCATCATACAAACTGCAGTAGCACAAGCTGTAATTGTAATCATAGAACCAGCCATATGGATATTAGCACATAGAGGAACAACAAAATTAGCAATTTCAGATGAAATTCCGTCAGCTTTTGCACACTCTAAGTTAACTGGAATAGTTGCTGCTGATGATTGAGTTCCAACTGCTGTTGTATATCCAGGAATTTGATTTCTTAAAAGTGTAAATGGATTTTTTTTACCAATTCCACCAGCTACAAAGAATGCAAATACTAAATATACTAAGTGCATAATAATTACTACTAAGAATACTTTCCAAAGAATTCCAAGGATAGCAAAAGTTTTACCAGAACGAGTCATATCAACGAAAGTTCCACAAATGTATAATGGTAAAAATGGAACGATGATTGTGTGTAAAACTTTATTTATTACTGCAGAGAAATCTTTCATAAAGTTATATAAAGAATCTCCGATTTCTTTTCCACGCATTGTAGACATACAAAGTCCAAGAATGAAAGCAAGTAATACAGCTGCTAAAGTATCAAGTATTGGAGTAACTGAAAGACTTAAGTAAGGCTCAACAGAAATTCCTGCAGTTTTTGCAATTTTTTCTAGAGCTGTTGGATCCATAAAGCTCATAAAAAGATTGTCTGCTACAAAGAAAGATACAGAACCAGCAATTAAAGTAGAAGTATAAGCAATTATTGCAGTAAGTCCAAGAAGTTTTCCAGCTCCTTGAGTTAAGTCAGCAATTCCCATAGTAACGAATGCTAAAATCATCATTGGGATAACAAATTTTAAGAACATACTAAATAGTCCAGATGCAGTAACCACTAAACGTCCAAACCATTCAGGAGCATACATTCCAATAAGTATACCTAAAATGATACCGATAATTAATTTTGGTACAAGACCAAGTTTTCTTTTTTGTTTTTCCATTTTTTCACCTCATAAAATATAGGATCCTAATCCCTTTAAACTTGTCTAATGACATTTTTTTGAAACAAATTAATTTGTATTTTAAATCAATCTAAATTTTTATCCCAGCCTTTATAATAGTTAATCATAAAATACCAAAAAACTGTTTCAGTATATTGAGTATTTTACATTAAGTTTAAAAAAAATGCAAGTAAATATAACAGTTTATTATAAAAATGAATGAAAATTATTATTATCATTTACAGAATAATGAAAAAAATTTCAAAAAATAAAAAATGAGACTAGAACAGTCCCATTTTTATTTTGTTATTTAAGACAACAAAGTCATAGATTGAAGAAGTTGTTTTATACTTTCAAAATCTTTTTTTATCTCTGGATCTTTTTCTTTTTCCATACCAATAAATGAATCAGCTTCATCTAAATATTTTTTAGATTTTTCTTTTTCATCAATAAGGGCATAGCACCAAGCAAGTTCTAATTCAATCCAACCTTTAAATTCATTTTTAATTAAAACATTTTCTAATATTTCTATTGCTTTTGGAATTTCTCCAGCTTTTCTATATAGACTTCCTAGTTGATAGCTTAACCAACTATCTTCTGGCTTAATAAATATAGCTTTTTCAAAATGTTTAATAGCTTCTTTTTTCTTTCCAAGCTTTCCAAGAACGAAACCAATCTGTCCGTGTATCCATTCATCATCTCTACCAAGAGAGACAGCCTTATTAAAATATTCCAAAGCTTTATCATAAGTTGTAGAGTCATCAGCTAGGTTCCAACCAATTTCAGAATATAACCAAATATCTCCTCTACCAAGTTTTTCAGCATCATAAAGATAAATTAAAGCTTCTTTAGAATTATTCATCTTACCATATAAATATCCAATATTACAATCTTTAAATATTTTATTTTCATTATCATTTGTTTGGATACTTTGTAATCTAGCAATAGCCTCTTCAAGTTTTCCAAGATGATCAAGACATTCAGCAATCTCCATATTAATCCATTCATCATTTCTACCAATTTCATTAGCTTTTAAATAATATTCTAAAGCATTTTCATAATTTAATAAATTTTTAGAAGTAAATCCTAGTTGTGTAAATATCCAATCGTCATCTCTTCCTAATTCTTTGGCTTTTTCTAAATAGATAAGACTTTCTTCAAATCTTTTTAATCTACTTAGACAATCACCAAGTTCTGAATAGATCCAAATATCATCTTTTCCAATTAATTCCTTAGCTTTTTCCAAATAAGAAAGAGCTTCTTGAGATTTTTCAGAAATATTTAACCAATAACCAAGTTCAGTATATAACATAACATCATTTTTACCTAATTCCTCAGCTTTTTTAAAATACTCAATTGCCTCTTTTACTTTATTTTGTCTTGCTAGAGAATAACCAAGTTCAAAATAAATCCATTCATCATCTCTTCCTAGTTCCTTAGCTTTTTCTAAATAAGGAAGAGCTTTTTCATATTCTTTTATATGATCATATACCCAACCAAATTCAGAGTTCAACCAAATATCATCTCTTCCCAACTCTTTAGCTTTATTTAAATATTCTAATCCTTTTTCAGTATTATTTTTTACATTGTCATATATCCAAGCCACTTCTGAAAGGAGATAAATGTTTTCAGAGTCTAGCTCCAGTGCTTTTGAATAATATTCAAGAGCCTCCTCAAATTTTCCTAAACTTTTATAAGTAACTCCCATTCTTTCAAATATCCACTCATCATCTCTTCCTAGTTCAATAGATTTTTTAAATTCTTCAAGAGCCTCTTCAAATCTTCCTAGACTACCAAAACAAAATCCAAACTCAGAATGTAACCAGATGTCATCTCTTCCTAACTCTTTAGCTTTTTCTAAATGTATAAGAGCTTCTTCACAATTTCCTATTTGAGCATAAGCCCAACCTAAATCAGATTCAGCATTGATAAAATCATCACTATTTTTTGCCAGTGTGAAAATTTTATTAAAATATTCTAATCCCTCTTCATTTTTTTCTTCATCTAATTTTTTAGAACCTAAATCAGAATAAGTATATCTCAAAAGAACATCTGCATCAGGTTCAGCAGGATTTAACTCTAAACATCTTTCAAAATATTTTTGAGCTTCTTCAAGTTTTCCAGAATAATAATAAGAATATCCTACACGGAAGTTCCAAAGAGAAGTATTTTCTCCCTCATCTTTTACAGAAAGTAAAATTTCCAATCCTTTTTCACATTCACCATTATTATTGTATGCTCTTGCAAGTTTTCCAATAATATTATAAGTTAGTTCCTCTTTAGGAAGAGAATTTATTATATCTATAATCTCTTGATTTTTATCTTCTTCGTGTAATATATCTAATTTTTTTTCTAAATCACTTTTATTTAAAAAATTATTATATAACTCTTCATCATCAACATTTATTAATCTTTTTTCTAAATTTTTGTCAGTTTCTTCATTAATATAGTGAGAATTTGCATAAGCATAACCTCTATCATTTTCTATATCATCTTTTAAAGTTAGAAACTCATAATCATTTGGTACAAGTTCAAGCCCTTTGTCTATTGCATTAAAAGCTTCGTCTAAAAGATTATATTTGTAGCAAAGTCTACCAAGTTGTAACCAACCCCAAGGATATGATGGCTCAACTTCTGTTCCAAGTCTGCTATATTCCAAAGCCTCATCATATCTTCTAAGATATACTAAGGCACAAGAATATCTATAACACCAAATACCATTTTTTATTCCTTTATCTTTTACCTTAGCAAGAGTTTTTTCTGACAATTCATAAAAATCATAACTATCCATGTTATTATAGACATATGCTTTCCAAAGTGCTACATCTAAATCATTAGCCATTTCTTCATCTGTATAATTATTTTCCTCTTGAAGTCTTTTTAATTCATTTGAAACATCATCAAGATACTCAAAACTTTCTAATTTTTTAGCTAATTCTTTTGTAATTAATCCCATAGTAACCTCCTGTCTATATTTTAGGTAAATTTAAATTAGTGTATTTTATAAACAAATTAACCATTCAGAATGGCTAAGAATTGCATAAAATATTTTTTTCTTAGGCTCTTTATTTTTTATAGTTTTTATAGTGATAAAAAGAATACTTAAAAGATTTATAAGTATTATAATTTTTATAAAAACTATATTATGAGTACCTTGATAAATCATAAAAATAACAAAAATATCATAAAGTTTATTTATAATAAAAAGAGTTTTTAAATCTTTATACTTATTTAAAAACTTAAAATAAATAAATCCATAAAAAAGAACCATAACTAATAATATATATAAAATAATTTTCATTCCACCCATTTTTATTTTTTCCTTTTAAATTTTTTTAACTTTCCCAAGTAATATCTACTATTTCTCCATTTTTATCTGTAACTATAACTAAAATTTCATCACTTATCTCATCATTAAGAATAAAATCCCAAATAGCATAACCTTCATATTCAGGATAAATTCCTATTCTTCTAAGTTTTATTATTGAAAGAACTTGTCTATCTAAAGATAATTTTTTATCACACTCTTTAAGTAATCCTTCT
>NZ_JARHZE010000008.1 GCF_029258315.1 Fusobacterium sp.
TTTAATCTTTTCTAGATTATACTCTCTAAGTTTTTTAGAAAGGTATTGTATATATTCGTACTCGAATATATAATCGCTTTCACCGAAGTAGATACCAGCATTCTTTTTAGTTTGCAATCCAAAAAGGACAGTGAAGTATATAGATCCCACATCAATATGGATAGGATCATAAGGATCAAGCTTATTAATTCCATAGGACTCGATACCAAGTCCAGATATATCTCTAATAGTAGTAGGACCTAAAAGAGGAGCTACCAAGTAAGCCCCTTCCCCTACACCGTAGTAAGCCAAAGTATTTCCAAGTGTTTCCTTATATTTAGGGAATCCCATTTTACTAGCCACGTCAAAAGTTCCAAGAAGTCCGATACTTGAGTTGATACCAAATCTAAAAACAGTTTCTAAAGTTTCAGGTATTCTACCCTGTAAAACAAGGTTACCAGCAGTTTTTATCTCAGAAAAGTTTTCAAAGAAATAGTAAATTCTATCTTGAACAAATTGAGGAGTGTAGTAGCTATATGTTCTGATAGTAGGTTTTAAAACTTTTCTATCAGCAAGGGCATTGAAAGCGTAGACTCTTCTATTGACAGCCCCTAAAGGATCTTTTTTCCCAAATAATATATCCTTATCCTCTTGGACTTGCAACTCTACAAAAGTTTTCCCGTCAATATTTTCTTTTTTCTCAACAGAGCTACATCCCATTACAAATAGGGAGAATAAAAGCACAATAGCGATTTTAATTTTTTTCATAACTATCTATCCCCCTTCATAGTTTTTAACATATAGTCAACATTTTCTTGATAGAACATATTTCCACAGTGTCCACCAGTAGGGTAGATACGAAGTCTATTTTTAAATGTTTTCTTTAAATAATTTAGATTTCCTTTAGTAAGGATTAACTCATCTTGGTTAGTGACAACATTTATATTTTTAGCATTTCTTAAATAGTTATCAATAATTTTTAAGTCAGCAAGTTTTCCCAAATCTTTTATAGTCATATCCTCTCTATATCTCTCTTTATAGAATGGAAGAGCCACCTTGTTTAAGTAGTCCTCAAAGTCAGCAAAATTAACTTTTTCAAAATATTTTCCAAGGTTGTCGTACTTATCTATTTTTGTATCAGAATAAACCTTCATATTGTTAGTATAATCACTTAAGAAGTTTACATCAATGGCACAAAGACGGAAGATTAAACCTATCCCCATTTTCAAATCATTTCTATCAATCTTAAGAGATTTTAAAATCTTCTCTGGATTTCTTGTGAAATTATTTAAATCAGTATCTTGAGAATAAGAAAGGTTAGTTATAATTTGATTAACCTTTAAGAAGAAATTATCAATATTATTATTTATTGAGTCGTTAAACATCTTATCAAGTATAGTGGCTGAATCCAAAAGATTAACAGCTGGGTTTACCATAAATACATTTTTAAAATTAAAAGTTTTATTGTTGCTATCGATAAAAGAAACAACAGCCGAATGAGTACCACCTAGACTGTATCCCATAAGGTTATAGCTTTCAACCTTAGCCTTTTTTTCAATAAATGGTTTTATATGCTCCAAAGCTCTATAAATATCCATTCCGTCATTCATAAGGTTTCCGGGCATCTTCTCAAAAGAAAGTGACACCAAAGAGTTGGTATTCATAATAGAAGATATACCGACAACGTGGTAACCAGCAGTATAGAATATTTTTTGGAAGTTTTCAGTCTTTAAAGAACTAGCACTTGATCCTGTACCAGAAAGGATAAACACCAAGGGAGCCTCTTTCTCCTGAAGAGCCATAGTAAATTTATAGTCCTCTTGATACTCAAGTATCTCTGGCACCTCTCTTGTGTTGACAAAGTTAGTTGTATAGTATTTGATAGGTATTTTTTTATCTATCCCCTTTGTCATAAGAGTGGAAGAACCAAAAACAGTGGCTATATATGGATCTTTTAAAGGGAAATCATATGAAAATAGATTGATCCCTATAAGGATAAATAAAAGCGTCATTATTTTTTTCATTTTCTCACCTCAAAAAAATTTTAACTCCATACAACACTTAAAACAAAAAAAGGGTTATACAGAGATAAAAAAGAATAAATTTATTTATTATATAGTATCACAATCGATTGATTTATAAAAGATAAATTTCATTAAAAATAGCTGAAATTAGCAAAAAAATTATGGTATAATAATAGAAATAATAATAGGAGAACGAGATGGATAAAAAAGGATTTTTAAATCTTTTCAAGGTTGAAGATGAGCAGATAGTTGTAAAACTTTGGGAGGATATGGAGCTAAGTAGCAGTATAGATTATTATATTTCCACAGAGGAGTTTTTTCCACCAAATATCTGGGATATTTTGGAGAAAACAAATATAAATGGAATGAGATTTCTATTAAAAGGTTTGACAAATGAGAGTGAAAAAAAGAATATAATTATTTTGCCAAGAGATTATTCAGGGGAAGAGCCAGAGTTTCAGTTGGTGTTCTTTAAAATAGACGGGACAAATAAATTTAAGACTTTGGGGCATAAGGATTTCTTAGGTACAATAATGAGCCTTGGTATAAAAAGAGAGGTACTTGGGGACTTAATAGTTAAGGACAATATAGCTTATGGTGTGATACACAGAGAAAAATTTCATATAATTAGAGATTTGGATAAGGTTGGTAATCTCCCTGTTAAAATCTCCGAGATAACAGAGGGGGAAGTGCCACAGAGTGAGTTTAAAGAGATCCAAATAACTGTACCCTCACCAAGACTTGATAGTGTTGTAGGAGAGATTGCCAATAGCTCAAGACAAAAATCAACTACCCTTATAGAAGAGGGGGTTGTGATGGTAAACTATGTAGTTCAAAAATCTAAGTCCTACGAGGTGAAAGAGGGGGATGTCATCACAGTTAAAAAACTTGGTAAGTTTATATTTGAAAAGGTTCTAGGTGAGAACAAAAAAGGTAAGATAAAAATTTTATTAAAACAATTTATTTAAAAAAAATTTTTTGAGGACAGCGACAAATTTTCTAAAAAAAATGTCTAAGATTAATAAAATAGCTATGAAAAAAGCCTGACAAAAAAGGATTTTAAAACTTCTAAAAAAATAAAAAAGCTTAGGAATGATTTGATTTTTTTGATAAAATATGTTATAATGGTAAAGAATTGATTATACTGGCTTGTGGAAGAGTGGGGCAACCCACTCTTTATTTATGGCTAAAAATGAAAGTGAGGTGATGACAGTTTTGTCAAAAGAAAATACAAATGAAATAATAGGAAAAATTGAAAAAATAGTTCTACCTACATTGGAAAAATTAGGATTAGAATTAGTTGATGTTGAGTATCTTCAAGAAGGTGGATATTTTTATGTAAGAATTTATATTGAGTTCTTAGATAAAGAGGTTTCACTAGATGATTGTGCAAAAGTTAGTATGGCTGTTGAAGATGATATAGATAAGATCATTGATGAGAAGTTTTTCTTAGAAATTTCTTCTCCTGGAGTAGAAAGGCCATTAAAGAAAGAAAAAGATTATGTAAGATTTACTGGAAGTAAAATAAAAGTTAGTTTAAAACATAAGTTAAATGAAAGTAAAAATTTCGAAGGAATGTTGGAGAAATTTGAAAACGATACAGTGTTCTTAGATACTGGAAAAGAAAAATTAGAAATACCATTTAAAGAAGTAAGAAAAGCTAATTTAGTTTATGACTTTAAAAATATTTAAATTGAGTCTACTTTAGGAGGAAAAAAATGAAAGGTAAAGATGGAAAAATATTTCTTGACGCGTTAACTGCTTTAGAAAAGGAAAAAGGAATAAGCAAAGAAAGTTTATTAGAAACAGTTGAGCAAGCTCTATTAGCTGCTTATAAAAAACATTTTGGTGAAGAAGAAAATGTTGAGGTAGCAATCAATAGAGACAATGGAGAAATAGTAGTTTATGAGGTAAAAACAGTAGTTGATGATGTATATGATGCAGCATTAGAGATCACACCAGAAGATGCGAAAGAGGCTACTAAGAGAAGTTATAAAATTGGAGATATAGCAAGAATCCCAGTAAACTGTGAGGAGTTCAGAAGAAATGCTATACAAAATGGAAAACAAATAGTTATCCAAAAAGTAAGAGAGGCAGAGAGAACAAATATATTTGAAAAATTCAAAGCTAAAGAATTTGATCTTATGTCTGGAATCATAAGAAGAATAGATGAGAAAAGAAGTATCTTCATCGAGTTCGACGGTACAGAGGCTTTCTTACCAACTGCAGAGCAATCACCAGCTGATGTTTACAGAGTTGGAGACAGAATAAAAGTTTATGTAGCTGAAGTTGAAAAAACTAATAAATTCCCTAAAGTTGTAATCTCTAGAAAAAATGAAGGGTTATTAAAGAAATTATTTGAATTAGAGATCCCTGAGATAGCAGAGGGACTAATCGAAATAAAATCTGTGGCTAGAGAGGCTGGATCAAGAGCTAAGATAGCTGTATATTCTAAAGATAAAAACATTGATACAATTGGAGCTTGTATCGGACAAAAAGGACTTAGAATAAAAAATATAGTTGATGAATTAAACGGAGAAAAAATTGATATTGTTGAATGGAAAGAGTCACCAGAAGAGTTCGTATCAGCAGTATTAAGTCCAGCTAAAGTAAATAGCGTTGAAATATTAGAAGATGGAACTACTGCAAGAGTAATAGTTGATCCTTCTCAACTTTCATTAGCTATCGGTAAGAGTGGACAAAATGCAAGACTTGCAGCTAAACTTACAGGAATGAGAGTAGACATAAAGGTTGCTGAAAAAGATGCATAGTCCAGAGAGAACTTGTGTTATATGTAAGTCAAAAAAATTAAAATCACAGTTATTTAGAATAGCTGAGAAAGATGGAGAGTATGTCCTTGATGAAAAGCAAACTATACAGGCTAGAGGTCAGTATGTTTGTAAGGAGCATAACTGTATCCAAAGACTTTCTAAGCATAAGAAGTTAAAAGTATCTTTTGAAGAACTTCTTAAGATGCTTAATTTGTTGAAAAAAGAGTCCAAAGATTACCTAAAGATTTTTAAAGCAATGAAAAATTCAGGAGAACTTTCTTTTGGAATTAATATGATATTTGATGAGATTGAAAAAATACATTTTATAGTTATAGCCAATGATATAAGTGAGAAAAATAATCAAAAGCTTATAGAGAAAGCTAGAGAAAAAAATATACCTTTTGTTCACTATGGAGAGAAGAGACAATTAGGAGAGGTATTTGGAAAAGATGAGATAAATGTTATAGCGATAAAAAATAAAAAGGTAGCTCGCGGACTTATTGAATAATAAGTAGGGAGGTATAAATGGTAGTAAGAGTTCACGAATTAGCCAAAAAATATGAGATGGGAAATAAAGATTTTTTAAACTTACTTCAAGATTTAGGAATAGAGGTTTCATCTCATTTAGCAGGACTTTCTGAGGAACAAGTGGATAGAATAAAAAATCATTTTGTTAAAGAAGAACAAGAAGATGACGACACTAAAGACGGAAAGAAAAAGAAAAAATCTAAAAATAAAAATATGTTAAAAAATAAAAAGAATGATGAAATCGACGATAAAAAAGAAAAAAATAGAAAAAAGAAAAAAGGTAGAAGAACAGACTTTGTTGTAAAAAAAGTTGAATCTGAAGCTGGAAAAGTTATCGAAGAAGATGGAATCAAAATAATAAAAATGAAAGGTGAAATGACTTTAGGTGATTTTGCTGAGAAATTAAAAGTAAACAGTTCAGAGATAATCAAAAAATTATTTATGAAAGGTAAAATGTTTACTATAAACAGCCCATTAAGCATAGAGTTAGCAGAGGAGATCGCAGCTGACTATGATGTATTAGTTGAGGAAGAGGTTGAAGAGGAATTAGCATTTGGAGATAAATTCGACCTTGAGATAGAGGACAAAGAGTCTGATCTTGAAGAGAGAGCTCCAGTTATAACAATAATGGGACACGTTGACCACGGAAAAACATCTTTACTAGACGCAATAAGAAGTACTCAAGTTGTTGAGGGAGAGGCTGGAGGAATCACTCAAAAGATTGGAGCCTACCAAGTAGTTAAAGATGGTAAGAAGATAACATTTGTAGACACTCCTGGACACGAGGCTTTCACAGATATGAGAGCAAGAGGAGCACAAGTTACTGACATAGCTATACTAGTTGTAGCAGCAGACGACGGAGTAATGCCTCAAACAATAGAAGCTATATCTCACGCCAAAGCAGCAAATGTACCTATCATTGTTGCAATAAACAAAATAGACAAACCAGAAGCTAACCCAATGAGAGTAAAACAAGAGTTAATGGAACACGAACTTGTTTCAGTTGAATGGGGAGGAGACGTAGAGTTTGTTGAAGTTTCAGCTAAAGCTAAGATAAACCTAGATTCTTTACTTGAAACAATATTACTTACAGCAGAAATTCTTGAATTAAAAGCTAACCCTAAGAAAAGAGGAAAAGCTGTTGTTCTTGAGTCAAAACTTGATTCTAAAGTTGGACCAGTGGCTGACATCTTAATTCAAGAAGGAAATATAAAAATTGGAGACGTTATAGTAGCTGGAGAATCTTATGGTAAGGTAAGAGCTATTATAGATGACAAAGGTAAGAAGATAAACAGAGGAGAGATGTCTCAACCAGTTGAGATCATTGGATTTAATACTGTACCAGATGCAGGAGATACTGTTTATGTAATTCAAAATGAGCAACACGCTAAAAGAATAGTTGAAGAGATGGCAAAAGAAAGAAGACTTGGAGAGCAATCTAAGAGAACAATAACTCTTGAGTCATTATCTGAAAGCTTAGAGAACCAAGAGGTTAGAGAACTTAACTTAGTTGTAAGAGCAGACTCTAAAGGTTCAGCTCAAGCATTAAAAGATTCATTAATGAAATTAAATAATAATGAAGTAGCAGTTAATATTATTCAATCAGCTCCAGGAGCAATCACAGAAAGCGACATCAAACTTGCTGAAGTTTCTCAAGCTATCATAATTGGATTTAACGTAAGACCTACAACTAAAGCTATAAAAGAAGCTGAAACTTCTGGAATAGAAATAAGAACTTCTTCAATCATCTATGAGATCATAGAGGACGTTGAAAAAGCTCTAACAGGTATGTTAAAACCAGAATTTAAAGAGCAATACTTAGGAAGAATAGAGATTAAACAAATATTCAGAGTGGCAAAAGTTGGAAACGTTGCTGGTTGTGTTGTTGTAGACGGAAAAGTTAGAAGAGATTCTAATATAAGAATAGTTAGAAACGGAACTATTGTTTACGAAGGAAAACTAGCATCACTTAAGAGATTTAAGGACGACGCTAAAGAGGTTGTTGCAGGACAAGAGTGTGGACTTGGTATCGAAAACTTTAACGACATTAAAGATGGAGATATAGTAGAAGCATTCGATATGGTTGAAATAAAAAGAACTCTTACAAAATAAAAAGAACCTAGTAAAGGAGATTAACTTATGAGAAGACAAAGATTAGCAGCTATAGAAAAAGAAGTATTGAGAGTTATATCTAAAACTTTACTAGAGGATGTGAAAAACCCTAAAGTAAAAGGGATTGTTTCTTTAGTAAAGGTTAGAGTAACAGAAGATTTAAAATTTGCAGACTTATACTTTACTATTTATGAAGATGAAAACAACAGAGTAAATAAAGAAAAAGTAGAAGAGGGACTAAACGAAATAAAAGGATTTTTAAGAAAAAAAATCTCTGAGGAATTAGCACTTAGATATGTTCCAGAAATTAGAGTAAAAATAGACGATTCAATAGAATATGCAGTAAAGATTTCTAAATTATTAGATGATTTAAAAATTCAACAGAAGTAGGTAGATAGAAGATGATATGGAAGGTAAGCGAAGTATCAGATTCTATCATAGAAGAAAAATCAAAAGAATGGAAAACATCAAAAATTTTAACCAGACTTTTACTAAATAAAAATATTTTTAGGAAAGAGGATGTCGAAAAATTTATAAATTCAGGAATGGCATTATTGAAAGATCCTTTTGATTTTGAAAAAATGGAAGAAGCTGTTGATAAAATCATAGATAAGAGAAGGAACAATCAAAAGGTTTACATCTATGGAGACTATGATGTAGACGGGATAAGTGCAGCCTCTTTTCTGGTAAAAGTTTTTAGAGAAATAGGAATTGATACTGGTTATTATATTCCTAGTCGAATGGAAGAAACTTATGGTTTTGATAAAAAAGCAGCGGATTATATAAAAAGAAGAAATGGTAGGTTGGTTATAACAGTTGATACTGGAGCCAACTCTATCGAAGATATAAGATATGCAAGAAGTATAGGAGTTGACATAATAGTTACCGATCATCACAAATCTGTAAAGGAGAAGGGTGATGAGGAGTATATTATGATCAATCCTAAGCTTAGTGAAAATTATAAGTTTAAATATCTATCTGGTGCTGGAGTAGCTTTAAAACTAGCCCAAGCTCTACTAAAAAAACTAGGAAAGTCAGAAGATATACTTTATAAATATTTAGATATAGTTATGATAGGTACAGTGGCAGACGTTGTGCCTATGATTGATGAAAATAGAATAATAATAAGCAATGGATTAAAAGTCCTAAAAGATACCAACGTAAAAGGTCTTACTTATCTTTTAAAGTATCTTAAATTCCAAAATAAAAATATAACTACGACAGATGTAAGTTATTTTATATCACCACTTATTAATTCTCTTGGAAGAATAGGTGTTTCAAAAGTTGGAGCAGATTTTTTTATTGAAGATGATGAGTTTAAGATATATAATATAATAGAAGAGATGAAAAAGATGAATAAGATCAGAAGAAAGTTGGAGAAAAAGATATATGATGAGGCTTTCGAAGTCATAGAGAAAAAATCTAAGGAAGAGGAGCTTAAATATATATTCCTTTCTTCAGAGGAGTGGCACCCTGGGGTAATAGGTGTTGTATCCTCAAGACTTTCGATAAAATATGGAGTTCCTGTTGTGTTGGTAGCTACAAATAACGGTGTCGGAAAGGCATCTTGTAGAAGTGTAGCAGGGATAAATATATTTAATATATTCACTAGAATAAAGGAAAAATTAGTAAGATATGGAGGTCACGATCTAGCAGCTGGATTTATTGCTAGGGTAGAGGATCTTCCAGAGATCGAAAGGCTATTCTCTCAAGAGGTTGATATTATAGACAAGGAGAAAGATGAAAAGATAATTGATGTTGATATGGAGTTGTCAGTTACCTCTATAAATGAGGAGCTTATAAACGATATGAAAAAATTATCCCCTTATGGACTTGAGAACTTACAACCTTTATTCCTAGATAAAGATATAAAGATAAAATGGATAGAAAAATTCGGAGTTGAGGACAGACATTTTAATGGTATGTTAGAAAAAGACGGGAGA
The DNA here is from genome assembly GCF_029258315.1 of Fusobacterium sp. Lineage (GTDB taxonomy): Bacteria > Fusobacteriota > Fusobacteriia > Fusobacteriales > Fusobacteriaceae > Fusobacterium_B. The sequence continues at coordinate 9,358 of NZ_JARHZE010000008.1, forward strand.
GAATTCTCTTTTATAGCTTTCAACCTATCCAACGAAGCTACAAAAATAGATTTTGATAAAAATGTTGAAATTGTGTATTATCCAGAGAAGATAAATGTCAAAGGAAAAGACAGATATAATATCAGGATAAAAAGCATTAGACAATAAATTTTCAAATACAAAACTAAGGAGGAAAAATGAAACACGAAATTAAAAAACTTGAAAAATCAGCTTTAGAAGTTACTATAACTTTAACTAAAGAAGAATTTAATCCTATCGAAGGAGCTATCTTAGCAAAAGCTCAAAAAACAGTAGAGATCCCTGGATTCAGAAAAGGACACGCTCCATTAGATCAAATAAAAGCTAAATTTGCTAAAGAAACTGAAGATGAAGTTTGCGACGAAATCGTAAAAAGATACTTTGGTGAAGTAATAAAAGCTGAAGAATTAAGACCAGTTAGCCCATTATACAATGGAAAATTAACTTCTGGAGAAGAAGGAGCAACTTTAGTAGTAAACGTTGACATCTTCCCTGAATTTGAATTAGGACAATACAAAGGATTAGAAGCTGAAAAAGTTGAATTCCAAATGACTGATGAAAAATTAGAAGAAGAGATCCAAAACATAATCAAAAGAAAATCTACTTTAACTGATTGTGAAGAAGGACACAAAGCTGAAATGGGAGACACTGTTGAATTATCATTTGAAGGATTCATCGACGGAGTTCCATTTGAAGGAGGAAAAGCTGACACTCATATGTTACAATTAGGAAGCCACTCTTTCATCGATACTTTTGAAGATCAATTAGTAGGATATGTAGTAGGACAAGAAGGAGAAGTTAACGTAACTTTCCCTGAGCAATACCACTCTCAAGAATTAGCTGGAAAACCTGCTGTATTTAAAGTAAAAGTAAAAGCTATAAAATTCGACAAAACTCCTGAGTTAAACGACGAATTTGCTAAATCTTTAAACTTTGAATCTGTTGAAGATATGAGAGCTAAAACAAGAGAAGCAGTTGAAAAAAGAGAAACTGAAAACGCTAAAAACCAATACAGAGGAGCTTTACTTAAAAAAGTAGTTGAAGGAACTGAAATCGAAATCCCTAGATCTCTAGTTTATAGAGAAGTTGAAGGAAGATTAGCAGAACTTGAGCAACAATTAATGGCACAAGGAATGGATCTAAAATCTTACCTAGCTATGACTGGAATGTCTCAAGAAGATGTATTCAACCAATTAGCACCTATGAGCGAAAGCAAAGTTAAAATGGATATAATCCTTGACAAAATAGCTGAAATTGAAAAAATCGAAGCTACTGAAGATGAAGTAAAAGCTAAAATGGAAGACATCGCTAAAATGTACGGAATGACAGCTGAAACTTTAAAAGAAGAGTTAACAAAAAATAAAAATTATGAGAACTTTGAAATAAACGTTAAAAACGAAATCGTTTTAAATAAAGCAATAGACTTTATCGTTGCTAACGCAAAATAATTTTATTATTGAGGACATTGGAATGCTCCAATGTCCCTTTAAATAAATGATAAAATATTTTTTATCACTTGTTTAAAGCAAAAAAAGGAGGTTAAAATGTATAATCCAATAGTTATTGAAAATACAAGTTATGGTGAAAGATCATATGACATATATTCAAGACTTCTTAAAGATAGAATAATATTTTTAGGAACAGAGATAAATGACAGTGTTGCTAATGCAATAGTGGCACAACTTTTATTCTTAGAGGCTGAAGATCCAGAGAAAGATATCACAATGTATATCAATAGCCCTGGTGGAGTTGTTACTTCAGGAATGGCAATATATGATACAATGAATTATATAAAACCAGATGTTCAAACTGTTTGTATAGGACAAGCTGCTAGTATGGGAGCCTTTTTATTATCAGCAGGAACAAAGGGAAAAAGATTTGCTTTACCAAATTCAAGAGTAATGATACATCAACCTTTGGGAGGAGCTCAAGGACAAGCTACTGATATAGAGATACAAGCAAAAGAGATATTAAAAATAAAAGATAAATTGAGTGAGATTTTAGCTCAAAACTGTGGAAAAACAAAAGAAGAAGTGTTAAGAGATACTGAGAGAGATAATTTTATGACAGCAGATGAAGCTTTAGAGTATGGAATTATTGATAAAGTATTTACTAGAAGATAGAAAGAGGTGGTATAATGAAGGAGACAAAATGTTCTTTTTGTGGAAGACCTCAAAATGAAGTTGAGCAGATGTTTGCTGGAAAAGACGGAGTTTATATTTGTGATAGATGTGTAGAGGCTTGTTATGATCTACTTTTTCCAGAAGATGACTTAGACGATGAGTTAGATAACATAGACAACGGGTATAAAAAAGATTCAGGTATTAAAACTGAAACTATGACACCAAAAGATATAAAAGCTAAGTTAGATGAGTATGTAATAGGACAGGAGGAAACTAAAAAAGTTTTATCTGTTGCTGTGTACAACCATTATAAGAGAATAAAAAATTTAGAAAAGGGAGATACAAAGGATCTAGAGTTACAAAAGTCAAATGTTTTAATAATAGGACCAACAGGTTCTGGTAAAACTTTAATGGCTCAAACTCTTGCTAAGATATTAAATCTTCCATTTGCAATAGCAGACGCCACTACACTTACAGAAGCTGGATATGTAGGGGACGACGTAGAGAATGTTTTAGTAAGACTTTTACAAGCTGCAAACTATGATGTTGAGTCAGCTGAAAAAGGTATAATTTTTATAGATGAGATAGATAAGATAGCAAGAAAATCTGAAAATATGTCAATAACAAGAGATGTTTCAGGAGAGGGAGTTCAACAGGCTCTATTAAAAATAATAGAGGGTACAAAGGCACAAGTTCCTCCACAAGGTGGAAGAAAACACCCTAACCAACCTCTTATTGAGATTGATACAAAGAATATTTTATTTATAGTTGGTGGAGCTTTTGAAGGGCTTGAGAAGGTTATAAATAAAAGAACTTTAAATAAAAATATGGGATTTGGTGGAGATGTAACTAAGGAAAAGGCTGGAGAAGAGGGAAGAGTATTTGCTAAAGTTACTCCAGAGGACTTAGTAAAAAGAGGAATTATTCCTGAACTTGTAGGAAGATTACCTTTGATCACTACCTTAGAAAATCTAAGTGAGGAGATCTTACTTAAGATATTAGTTGAACCAAAAAATGCCATAGTAAAACAATATAAAAAATTCTTTGAAATGGAAAATATAGAACTTGAAATAACAGAGGAGGCTCTAAAAGAGGTGGCAAGAAGAGCACTAGCTAGAAAAATTGGAGCTAGAGGTTTAAGAGCTATCTTAGAAAATACAATGATGGAGCTTATGTTTGAGATTCCTTCAATGAAAGATATTGAAAAAGTTGTTGTAGACATAGACGGATTAGATGACTATAAAAAAGTTAAGTTGATAAAAAGAGGAGGAGAAACTATTGAGCAATAAATTGTCATTTTTACCAACTAGGGATTTAGTTATCTTCCCTGGAGTGGTTACTCCTGTATATGTTGGGAGAGATAAAAGTATAAAAACTCTTGAGAGAGTTATGGATAGCGAAGAAAATAAAATGTTATTTGGAATGCAAAAGGATTCTTTAATAGAGAACCCTGAGCTACCAAAAGACATCTATGAAGTGGGAGTATTAGTTAATATACTTCAAACTGTTAAGATGCCTAACAACACAATAAAATTATTAGTTGAGGCTGAGAGCAGAGTAACAATAATAAATCCTAGAGAGGTAGATGGGGAGTACGAGGCAGAGTATACAGTTATCGACTGTGTGAACCAAGATAACAAAGAAACTCAAGCTGTTTACAGAAAAGTATTAGAGTACTTTGAAAGATATAGTAAACTTGGTGGTAAAATATTACCAGAACTATTAATAAGTTTAAAATCTACTAAGGATATAAACAACGCTTTAGATATTATAGCAAACAATCTTTATATCGACACTCAAGAAAAACAAAGAATACTTGAGACTTTTGACAGTAAAGAGAGAGGATATTTAATTTTAGATATCTTATCAAAAGAGATAGAGATAAATGAGATTGAGAAAAAAGTAGAAGATAAAGTTAGAACTAAGATGAACGAGGCTCAAAAAGCTTACTACATCAGAGAAAAAATCAACGCTATGAAGGATGAGATTCAAGATTTCACCCCTGAAGATGATAATTCTGACTTAAAAGAAAAGATTGAAAAGGCAAAACTTCCAGCAGAAGTAAAGAAAAAAGTGGACGAAGAGCTAAGAAAGATGAGCAAAATGCCTCCATTCTCAGCTGAGGCATCTGTTTCAAGAAACTATATAGATGTACTTTTAGATTTACCTTGGAAGAAAATGACTAAAGATGATTTAGATATAGAGAAGGCAAGTGAAATCTTAGATAGAGATCACTATGGATTAAAAGAGGTAAAGGATAGAATACTTGACTACCTAGCAGTTAAAAAACTTAATCCAAAAATGAAGGGAACAATAATCTGTCTTGTTGGACCTCCGGGAGTAGGAAAAACATCTATTGCAAAATCAATAGCTGATGCTATGGGAAGAAAATTTGTAAGAGTTTCCCTTGGTGGAGTTAGAGATGAGGCTGAGATAAGAGGACACAGAAGAACATATATTGGTTCTATGCCAGGAAGAATAATGAAGGCAATGAAACTTGCTGGAACTAAAAACCCATTTATATTATTAGATGAGCTTGACAAAATGGCAAGTGACTTTAAAGGGGATCCAGCATCAGCAATGCTTGAGGTACTAGACCCAGAGCAAAATATCCACTTTGAAGACCACTATGTAGATGTTCCTTTTGATTTATCAGAGGCATTTTTCTTAGGTACAGCTAATGACTTAAGAAATATTCCAGAGCCTTTAATTGACAGAATGGAAATCATAAGCCTATCTTCGTATACAGAATATGAAAAATTACACATTGCTAAAAAATATTTAATCAAACAAATCCAAGCTGAAAATGGATTGAATGATGTTAAAATAAATATTTCAGACAAGGTAGTTTTAAAAATAATCAACGAATATACTAGAGAGGCTGGAGTTAGAAATCTAAAGAGAGAGATAAACAATCTATTTAGAAAGATAGCTAGAAAAGTTGTTAAAGAAAATATAGATAAGTTGACTATAAGCACAACAAACCTAGAAAAATATCTAGGAAAAGCAAAATTCAGACCTGAAAAATTAAAAGAGAGAGAGTACAAAGTAGGTATTGTTAATGGACTTGCTTGGACAGCAGTAGGAGGGGTTACACTAGAGGTACAAGGTGTATTGATCCCAGGAAAAGGACAGTTAACTCTTACAGGAACTCTTGGAAATGTAATGAAAGAGTCTGGAGAGGTAGCTTTCACTTATGTAAAATCTAATTTCAAAAAATATAATATAAATGAAAAAGATTTCTTAGAAAATAAAAATATTCACTTACACTTCCCAGAGGGAGCAACTCCAAAAGATGGACCTTCAGCAGGAATAACTATCACTACTGCAATCTTATCAGTTCTTACAGGAAGAGAGATAAGACAGGATATAGCTATGACTGGGGAAATTACAATAACTGGTGAAGTATTAGCAATCGGTGGAGTAAAAGAAAAAGTAATAGGAGCTTACAGAGCAGGAATAAGAGAGGTAATCCTACCTGAAGATAACAGAGTGGACACTGATGAAATTCCAGCAGAAGTAAAAAAAGATATTACAATTCACTATGCTAAAACTTATGATGATGTTGAGAAATTAGTTTTCAAAAAGGACTAATTATTTAAATTATAGGAGAGAAGATGATAGTAAAACAAGCGGAATTTGTAAAATCAGCTGTATTTGAAAAAGATTATCCAGAGGAGATTGGAAATATAGAGTTTGCCTTTGTTGGAAGATCAAACGTTGGAAAATCATCTCTTATAAATAGTATCACTGGAAGAAATAAACTTGCTAGAACAAGTAAGACTCCAGGTAGAACACAACTTATAAACTATTTCCTTATCAATAGGGAGGTCTTCTTTGTAGACCTTCCTGGATATGGATTTGCTAAGGTACCAAAGGCTATGAAGGCTGAGTGGGGACAAACTATGGAGAGATACCTAGCAAGTAATAGAAAAAAATTGGTTTTTGTTCTTTTGGATATAAGAAGAGTACCAAGTGGGGAAGATATAGAGATGTTAGAGTGGTTAGACCACTACAATGTTCCATTTAAAATTATATTTACTAAGATGGATAAGGTTTCAAATAATGAAAAATTTAAATGTTTAAAAGAGATAAGAACAAAATTAGATTTTTCAAATGAAGATGTATTCTTCCATTCATCTCTAAAAAATACTGGTAAAGATAAAGTTTTAGAATTTATCGGAGAGGTATTAGGAGAGAACAAGGAAGAGGAAACAGTTGAAATAGAAAAATAGTATATAAAAAATTTAAATACAGGAGGCTATTTAATGAAGGAGCTAGAAAAAATATATTCTCCTAGTGAAATAGAAAAAAAATGGTATAAACACTGGGAAGAATCAAAGTACTTTGGTGCTACAATGGATGAAGGGAAAAAGAATTACTCAATAATGATCCCTCCTCCAAATGTTACAGGAATACTACATATGGGACATATCTTAAATAACAGTATCCAAGATACTTTAATCAGATATAAGAGAATGTCAGGGTACAACACTTTATGGATGCCTGGAATGGACCACGCTGGAATAGCTACTCAAAACAAAGTAGAGAAAAAATTAGCTGAAGAAGGTTTAACAAAAGAGGATTTAGGAAGAGATAAGTTCATCGAAGAAACTTGGAAATGGAAAGAAAAACACGGTGGAATTATAACATCTCAACTTAGAAAAATAGGAGCATCACTTGACTGGGATAGAGAAAGATTTACTATGGACGAAGGACTTTCTCAAGCAGTTAGAGATATATTTGTAAAATTATACAACGACGGATTAATTTACCAAGGTGAATATATGGTAAACTGGTGTCCAAGATGTGGTACAGCTCTAGCAGATGACGAGGTAGAGTTTGAAGATCAAGCTGGAGGATTCTGGCATATCAGATACCAAATAAAAGATAGTGACGAGTATTTAATAATCGCTACTACAAGACCTGAAACAATGTTAGGGGACGTTGCAATAGCAGTTCACCCTGATGATGAAAGATATCAAAAATTCATAGGTAAAAAAGCAATACTTCCATTAGTTGGTAGAGAGATAGATATAGTTGCTGATAAATATGTTGATATGGAATTTGGAACAGGAGCTTTAAAAATAACTCCAGCTCACGACCCTAACGACTTTGAAATCGGAAACAAATTCAATCTTCCAATAATAAACGTATTCACAGGAGATGCTAAAATAGTAGAGGGATACGGAAAATATTCTGGACTTGACAGATTCGAGGCTAGAAAAGCAATAGCTGAAGATTTAAAAGAGCAAGGATTCTTAGTAAAATTTGAGTCATACTCTCATAATGTAGGAACTTGTTATAGATGTCATACAGCTATCGAACCAAGAGTATCTAAACAATGGTTTGTAAAAATGAAACCACTTGCTGAAAAAGCTCTTGAAGTAGTTAGAAACGGTGAAGTAAAAATAATGCCTAAGAGATGGGAAAAAGTTTACTACAACTGGTTAGAAAATATAAGAGACTGGTGTATCTCAAGACAAATTTGGTGGGGACACAGAATCCCAGCTTGGTATGGACCAGATAAGAAGATGTTTGTAGCTCATAACGAAGAGGAAGCTCACGAACAAGCAAAAGCATTCTATGGAAAAGACGTTGAATTAGAACAAGAGCAAGACGTATTAGATACTTGGTTCTCATCAGCACTTTGGCCTTTCTCAACTTTAGGTTGGCCACAAAAAACTAAAGAGTTAGAGATGTTCTATCCAACTTCAACATTAGTAACAGGAGCAGATATATTATTCTTCTGGGTAGCTAGAATGATAATGTTTGGAGAGTACACTCAAGGTGAAAAACCATTTAGCAATGTATATCTTCATGGAATAGTTAGAGATGACTTAGGAAGAAAGATGTCTAAATCTTTAGGAAACTCTCCAGATCCATTAGATCTAATCGAAAAATATGGAGCTGACGCTATAAGATTTACAATGCTTTACAACACATCTCAAGGACAAGACGTTCACTTCTCTGAAAAATTGTTAGAGATGGGAAGAAACTTCGCTAACAAGATGTGGAACGTATCAAGATTTGTTATTATGAACCTAGAAGGTTTTGATGTAACAAAAGTAGATAAATCTAAATTAAAATATGAACTTGTTGATAAATGGATATTCTCAAGATTAAACGAAACAGCTAAAAATGTAGCTGATGAGTTAGACAGATTCCAATTAGACGAAGCTGCAAAATCAGTTTATGAATTCTTAAGAGGGGATTTCTGTGACTGGTATGTAGAGTTAGCAAAAATTAGATTATACAACTCAGAAGATGAGGATTCTAAAACAACAGCTCAATATGTTCTATGGACAATATTAGAAGCTGGAATGAGACTTTTACATCCATTCATGCCATTTATCACAGAAGAGATTTGGCAAATAATAAAAACATCAGGAGAAACTGTAATGTTACAAGAATATCCTGTATGTGATGAGAAAGTATTAGATCTTGAAGTTGAAAAATCATTTGCATATATTCAAGAGATAGTATCATCTTTAAGAAATATAAGAGCAGAGGCAGGAATTTCTCCAGCTAAATTTGCAAAAGTTGTTATTAAATCATCAAATGAAAATGAATTAAAAACAATAGAAGAAAACTATAAATTCATAACAAAATTATGTAATTTAGAAGAAATCGAATATGGTAAAGATGTAGAGAAACCAGCACAAAGCGGATTTAGAGTTGCAAAAGATTCAGAAGTTTATATGGTTCTTACAGGACTTTTAGATATTGATGCTGAGGTTAAAAAATTAGAAGCTCAATTAGAAAAAGTTTCAAAAGAATTAGAAAAGATGAATGCAAAACTATCTAATGAGAAATTTACATCAAAAGCACCAGCACACATATTAGAGAGAGACAGAAGAATACAAAAAGAATATCAAGACAAATATGACAAAATAATGGAAAATATAAAAGAGTTAAAAGGGGAGTAATCAACTTAGGCTTTGATATGTTTTATGAACACACAAGATAATTTCTAGTTAAAGGGATAAATGCAAAATACTTGGGAGGTATAATGTTAGAAATTTTAATGAAGGTCGTAGGTGGACTAGGTCTGTTTCTTTATGGGATGGAAAATATGTCTGGTGGAATGCAAAAAATTGCAGGAAAAAGATTAAAAAAGATTTTAACTATTTTAACAAAAAATAGACTTTTTGCTATAATAGCTGGAGTATTTATTACAGTATTAGTTCAATCTTCATCAGTAAGTACGGTAATGGCAGTTGGATTTGTTAATGCCTCATTATTAAGCTTAAACCAAGCTTTAGGTTTAATACTTGGAGCAAAGATAGGTACAACAGTTACAGGTTGGTTATTAGCACTTAATATAGGAAAATTTGGTTTACCAATAGCTGGTATGGCAGCAATCTTTAGAATGTTCTCAAAAGATGAGAAAACAAAGATGAAAGCTTCAACAGTATTAGGACTTGGACTTATTTTCTTTGGACTTGAACTTATGAGTAAAGGGTTAGAACCAATTAGATCAATGCCAGAATTTGTAAGTTTATTTAGTTTATTTACAGCTGACTCATATTTAGGAGCTATAAAAGCAGCATTGGTTGGGGTATTCATAACAGCAATAGTACAATCATCAGCAGCTACTTTAGGAATCACTATAACTTTAGCATCACAAGGATTGATAACTTATCCAACAGCAGTAGCTCTTGTGTTAGGAGAAAACATAGGTACAACAATAACAGCTTTCTTAGCATCTCTTGGAGCAAATCCAAATGCTAAGAGAGCAGCTTATGCTAACTCTATAATAAGTATATTGGGGGTTTGTTGGGCTTTAGCTATATTCCCTCTTTACTTAAAATTTTTAAATAGTGTTGCTAATCCACAGAAGAACTTAGCTTTTGCCATAGCCACAGCTCATACAATGTTCAACATAATCAACGTAATTTTATTTACACCATTTGTTGGATACTTGGGTAAATTTTTATGTAAAATAGTAAAAGATGATGGAAAAGGAACTTTAAAAGTTACAAAACTTGATAAGTTGATGGTAAAAACTCCTACTGTTGTAATAGAGCAATCTAAACAAGAGGTCATAAATATGAATGGCGAGATAAAAGAGATGTTAGAAATCTTACTTGACTTTTATATGGAAGGACAAGAATTTTTATCAGATGATAAATTAAAAAGATTGAATGTTATAGAGGAGAGAATGGACTTATATCAAAAGGAGATAACAGATATAGGTTACAGCATATTATCAGTTGACATCAGTTCTGAGATGAAAAATGATACTAGAAAAAATATAGAGATCAGTGATGAGTATGAAACAATAAGTGATTACGGAGTCAGAATAGGAAAAATCTTAAATAAATTTGCAGAATCAGAAATAAAACTTACAAGTGTAGAAAGAGAAAAATTAAAAAATCTTAACAGTCATATAGTTGATTTATATGAACTAATAAATGTAGGATTCAAAAATAAAGATAAGACTATATTTGCAATAGCAAATGAAAAATGCAATATGATACTAGCAGAATATAGAGCCGCAAAAGAATTACACCTAGAAAAAATTTCGACATTAGATATAACAGTAACTCAAAGTATAGGATATCTTGATCTATTAAATTATTATAGAAGATTAAGAGATCACATATTTAACATAATTGAGTTATATTTAGTAGAAGATGATGAATAGCTAAAAAATTTAATGGTTAAATACTTGGGAGGGTATAATGTTAGAAATTTTAATGAAGGTTGTTGGTGGTCTGGGGCTGTTCCTTTATGGAATGGATAATATGTCCAGTGGAATGCAAAAAATTGCTGGAAAGAAATTAAAGAAGATATTGACTGTTTTAACAAAAAATAGAATCTTTGCTATAATGGCAGGGATATTTATCACAATGTTAGTTCAATCTTCTTCAGTGAGTACAGTAATGGCAGTTGGATTCGTAAATGCTTCTCTATTAAGCTTAAATCAAGCTTTAGGTTTAATACTAGGGGCAAACATAGGGACAACAGTTACAGGTTGGTTGTTAGCACTTAATATAGGAAAGTTTGGTTTACCAATAGCAGGAGTTGCAGCAATAGCTTATATGTTTAGTAAAAACGAAAAGACTAAAGTAAAAGCTTCAACAGTATTGGGACTTGGACTTATTTTCTTTGGACTTGAACTTATGAGTACAGGTTTAAAACCAATAAGATCAATGCCAGAGTTTGTAAATTTATTTAGTTTATTTACAGCAGACTCATATTTTGGTGCTTTTAAAGCTGCATTAGTTGGAGCTTTTATAACAGCCTTAGTTCAATCATCAGCAGCTACTCTAGGAATTACAATAACTTTAGCATCACAAGGATTGATAACTTATCCGACAGCAGTAGCACTTGTACTAGGTGAAAATGTAGGTACAACAATAACAGCTTTCTTAGCTTCAATAGGAGCAAATCCAAATGCTAAGAGAGCAGCTTATGCACACTCAATTATAAATATAGTTGGGGTGATATGGGCAATATCAATATTCCCTATTTATTTAAAAATATTGGATATTGTAGCTAATCCACAAGAGAACCTAGCTTTTGGAATAGCCACAGCTCATACAATGTTTAATATAATCAACGTAATTTTATTCACGCCATTTGTTGGATATTTAGGTAAATTTTTGTATAAGGTTGTAAAAGATGACGGAAAAGGTGTAGAAAAAGTAACTCAACTTGATAAATTGATGATACAGACTCCTACTGTTGTAATAGAACAATCTAAACAAGAAGTTATACATATGAATGGCGAGATAAAAGAGATGTTAGATATCTTACTTAACTTCTATTTAGAGGGTAAAGAATTTTTATCAGATGATAAATTAAAGAGATTATATGAGATTGAAGAGAGAATGGATTTATTCCAAAAAGAGATAACAGATATAGGTTACAGTATATTATCAGTGGATATCAGTTCAGAGATGAAAGATGACACTAGAAAAAATATAGAGATAAGTGATGAATACGAAACAATAAGTGACTATGGAGTTAGAATAGGAAAGATTTTAAATAGATTTGCAGAATCTGAAATAAAATTAACAGAGGTTGAAAGAGTAAAATTAAAAACTTTAAACAGCCACATAGTAGACTTATATGAATTAATAAATGTAGGATTTAAAAATAAAGATAAGACTATATTTGCAATAGCAAACGAAAAATGTAGTGTGATACTAGAAGAATATAGAGCAGCTAAGGATTTACATTTGGAAAAAATTTCAACATTGGATATATCAGTAACTCAAAGTATAGGATATCTTGATTTATTAAATTATTACAGAAGGCTAAGAGATCATATTTCTAATATAATAGAATTATATTTAAGAGAAACTAATAATTAATGAATAGACTTTACAAACTAATGATTTTAATCTCAGTTTGTAAGGTCTTTTTCTTTTTTACTAAATAAATGGTATTTAAAATTTAACAAATATTTTTATTTTAAAAATTAATTTAACTAAAAGTATTTGAAAAAAATACAAAAAATATTTTATTAATTAAAAATTGTATTATATCAATATTTATGTTAAAATGTTATAGAAGAAATTAAAATACAAAAAGTTTTTAAGGAGGGTATCATCTTGTTAACAAATTATGAAAATGAGTACAAAAGCAAATTAGTTTCTGCTGAAGAAGCTGCTAGAGTAATCAAATCAGGAGATTTCGTTGATTATGGGTGGTGTGGAACTACAACAGATGCAGTAGACAGAGAGTTTGCAAAAAGAATTACAGAGGTAGAAGATGTAAATATTTTCGGAGGAGTTTTATTAAAACAACCTGAAATATTTAAAGTCGAAGGTGGAGAAAATCACTTCACTTGGAACTCTTGGCACGCAAGTGGAATTGAAAGAAAAAGAATAGGAGCTGGACAAGGATTTTATTCACCAATCAGATACTCAGAAGTACCTGGATTTTATAGAAAAGGATTCCAAAAAATAGATGTAGCTATATTACAAGTTACACCAATGGATAAATTTGGATATTTTAATTTCAGCGTAAGCCCAAGCCACTCTATGGCTGTGTGTGAAAACGCAAAAGTTGTTATAGTTGAAGTAAATAAAAACTTACCAGTTTGTCAAGGAGGATATGAGAATGCTATCCATGTATCTCAAGTAGATATGATAGTAGAGGGAGATAATCCAAAAGTATCAATACTTCCAGGACCTGGAGAAGCAACAGATGTAGACAATGCAGTTGCAAAATTAATAGTTGAAGAGTTAGAAGACGGATCTTGTATCCAATTAGGAATCGGTGGAATGCCAACAGCAGTAGGATCTTTAATAGCAAAATCTGATTTAAAAGATCTAGGAGTTCACTCAGAAATGTATGTTGACTCTTTCGTTGAAATGGCAAAAGCTGGAAAAATAACAGGATCTAAGAAAAATATAGATAGATTTAGACAAACATTTGCATTCGCTGCTGGAGGAGAAGAGTTATATGAATATTTAAATGATAACCCTGAAATAATGGCAGCACCAGTTGATTATGTAAATGATGTAAGAGTAGTATCTCAAATAGACAATTTTATATCAATAAATAACGCTGTTGACTTAGACTTATTTGGACAAGTAAATGCTGAATCAGCAGGAACAAAACATATAAGTGGAGCTGGAGGACAATTAGACTTCGTTCTAGGAGCTTACTTATCAAAAGGTGGAAAATCTTTCATCTGTTGTTCATCATCATTTATGGGAAAAGATGGAAAACTTCAATCAAGAATTCGTCCAACTTTAACTGAGGGAACAATAGTAACAGACACAAGAGCAAATACTCACTTTGTAGTAACTGAGTATGGTAAAGCTAACCTAAAAGGTAAAACAACTTGGCAAAGAGCTGAGGCTTTAATCAACATTGCTCACCCAGATTTCAGAGAAGAGCTTATAAAAGAAGCTGAAAAAATGAAAATCTGGAGAAAATCAAACAAAAAATAATTAAAATTTAAAGATTAGAAGATGTGGAAACTGGTGAAAATCCAGTACAGGCTTACCCCTACTGTGTTTATAGAGCAATCTATATTAAGTCAGGTCGCATAATATTAACCATATTTTTGGGTGGGGAAATGTGGAAATTATCATATTTGAAATAGTATTTAAATATGAAATTTTTATAGTGCACACAATTCTTTATAGGTTGTGTGCATTTTATTTTGGAGAGATTTATGGAAAAATTAATTATAATAATAACAATTTTTTTATTAATTTTTTATTTAAAGAAAAAAAATGAGATCTATAAAAAAGATAATGAAAAAAATTTAGAATATTATAGCTATAACTCAAAAATAAATAATTGGAATCCTTATCTAAAAGTATATTATTCAATGATATTATTAATTTTATGTATCAGTACATCAAATATTTTTTTATCAATTTCAGTGATATTGATAGGTGGATTTATAACAATCTTTTTAGGAAAAATCCCACTAAAAAAATATCTGAAATTTTTAAAAATACCAATGTTCTTTTTAATAATCAGTATAATAGCTATAAATCTAAATTTTTCAAGGGAGATAGCAGAGGGATATTACTTAAGAATAAACGATTTTTTTATCTATACAACAGATAAAAATATAGAAAAGAGTATAGTTTTATTCTTTAGATCTTTTGGTGGAATATCTGCTATGTATCTACTAGCCCTATCAACCCCTATAAATGAGATAATATTGGTTATGAAAAAATCAAAGTGTCCAAAGGTGATTGTTGAGTTGATGTATCTAATTTATAGATTTATTTTTATTTTGACAGACACTCAAAGGGAGATGAGAAAATCCATTGAGTCAAGACTTGGATTTATAAATTATAGAACCTCATTATTTTCTTTTGGAAAGATTATTTCAAATCTTTTATTGATCTCTTTAAAAAAAGCAGAGATGTTTTATGATTCTATGGAGTCAAGAGGTTATAGAGGGGAGATAAAATTTTTAGAGAGAGATAAAGAAATTAATAAAAAAGTTTTTATTGGAATGGTGTTATCTATTATTTATTTGATAGGAATTTGTTTGGTAGTTAGGTGATAAAAAATTATGAAAGATGAAGTAATAAGAGTTGAAGATCTAAGATTTTCATATAATGAAGAGAGGGAGATCTTAAAAGGGATAAACCTTAAGATATTTTCTGGTGAAAAGATAGCAGTTTTAGGGAATAATGGATCAGGTAAAACAACCTTTTTTATGAATTTAAACGGGGTTTATTTATTTGATAGTGGAAGAATTTATTTGAGAGAAAGAGAGATTGGTAAAAAGAAAGAGGATTTAAATTATCTTAGAAAAAAGATTGGAATAGTTTTCCAAAATCCAGATAATCAAATAATAGGAGCTACTGTATTTGATGAACTATCCTTTGGACTTATAAACTTAGGACTTGATAAAAAAGAGGTGCTAAGTAGGATAGAGGAGATAGCTGAAAAGATGGACTTAAAAAAATATTTGGACACCCCTTCACACTACTTGAGTGGTGGAGAGAAAAAAAGACTTTGTATAGCTGATATTGTGGCTATGAAACCAGATATATTTATTTTTGATGAGCCAACAGCTGAGCTTGATCAATTTAATATAAGGATATTGGAGGATATTTTAGATGGATTGAAAAAAGAAAATAAAACAATACTTCTATCAACTCACGATATAGATTTTGCTTTTAAGTTTGCAGATAGAGTGGTAATTTTTTCTGATGGAAATATAATTGGGGATGGAACACCTAAAGAGATATTTTCAAATGATGAACTTTTAAAAAAAGCAAATTTAAAAAAGCCGATTGTTTTTGAAATCTATGAGGAGTTAGTTAGAAAAAATATAATAAAGCCTCAAGAAATTTTACCAAAGGATATTGAAGAATTAAAAAAATTAATTTAAAGGAGAAGAAATGAAAAAATTAAGTTTAAAAAATTTATTACCAGCATTTATGGTATTAATATTTTCTAGTGCAAATGCAATGCATATAATGGAAGGATACCTACCTGTAAAATACAGTTTACTTTGGATAGTTGTATCCCTACCTTTTGTTTTATATGGAATGAAATCTATAAAAAGTAGATTGAATGAAAACCCAAGAAATATAACTTTAATAGCTATGGCAGGGGCCTTTATATTTGTTATCTCATCTTTAAAAATCCCTTCTGTAACAGGAAGTTGTTCTCATATGACAGGAACAGGACTTGGGGCAATACTTTTTGGACCCTCAATAGTGGCAGTTCTTGGACTTATAGTTTTACTTTTCCAAGCTCTTTTATTAGCTCACGGAGGAATAACTACAATAGGAGCTAACACTTTTTCTATGAGTATAGCAGGACCAATAATAACTTTTATCATCTATAAACTATGTTTAAGAATGAAAGTAAATAAAAGAATTGCTATATTTTTAGGGGCTATGTTAGGAGATCTAGCAACTTACTGTGTAACAAGTTTACAACTTGCAATGGCTTTCCCTTCAGAAAATGGTGGAGTTTTAGTATCAGCTGTAAAATTCTTAGGAGTTTTTGCACCAACACAACTACCTCTTTCAATTATCGAGGGAATATTAACAGTTATTATAATAATCGGTTTAGAAAAATATGCTAGAAAAGAGTTAAGAAATATAAAATTTTAGGAGGAAAAGATGAGTAAAGATAAAAAATTAGTGGTAAGTTTATTGTTGGTAGTAATGCTTATGGCAATATCTCCAATATTTTTATTAAAAGATGCAGAGTTTGGTGGATCTGATGACGCTGGAAGTGTTATGATAGAGAGTATACACGAAGGATATGAGCCTTGGTTTGAACCAATCCTTGAAAAAGCAATAGGTGGAGAGTTACCTGGAGAGGTTGAAAGTTTATTTTTCTGTCTACAAACTGCTATAGGTGTTGGAATAATAGCTTTCTATATGGGGCGTATGGTAGAGAGAAAGAGATTAGGTAAAGAGGACGAAGATTTATAAAATATTTTGAGATTATAAAAATAAAAAAATAAATTTTAAAAATTGCTAGAGAAATTTTTTATTTCTTTAGCTTTTTTTATTATTGATGAAATTATAATCTATTTTTTAGAAAATAATTTTATAAAAAATGCACCCTCAATCTAATTTTAAAGATTTTAGGTGCAAGATACTATTAGTTAATTTTATTAGGAAGTTTTATAACAAACAGAGTACCTGTTTTAGTTTCAGCAAGATAAATATCCCCTTCTAAGTATTCAACAATAGATTTACAGATAGAAAGTCCAAGTCCACTTCCCCCATTATACCCTTTTATAAAAGGAGAGAATAAAAATTCTCTTTCTTTTTCAGGAACAGAAGTACCATCATTATAAAAATAAAGGTATAAATTTTCTCCAACTGTTTTAGTTGAAATTGAGAAAAAACTTTCAGAATATTTTAATTGGTTAGTTATTAAATTTTCTACTAAAATTTTCACTTTTTCTTTATTCGTTTTGAAAGTTATATTTTTATCAATAGCTAAACTAAATTTTTTAGAACTTTCTTTCACAGCCAAAAGATCTAAAACTTTTAAAACAACCTCTGAAAAATTAAATTCCTCTATATTTTCATCAAAATTATTAGCAAACTCCAAATGGATAATAGTTATTAAGTCCTGAACTTTTTGTTTCATTCTATGAGTTTGGGTGATAATAGTTTCAAGAGTAGAATTTAAATCCCCCTTAGGATAAAGATTATCCATAGCAGATGTAGTGTAACCTTCTATTATCATAAGAGGTGTTTTCATCTCGTGGGATATATATTGTAAGGTTGTTTGTCTCAAAGCACTTTCTTTATCCAAAGTCTCTTTCATAATTTTTAAATCAGATATAAGGTGTTGAAACTCTAAATCTGTTGTCTTTATAGGTATATCTTTAACCTTTTTTCCCTCTGTTATTTTCTTAGTATACTCTCTAAGTTTTTTTATATCCATATAAAGCTCTTTACTTACAAAATAAGTATAGCAAATAGATACACCTACTAAGAATAGTATAAATCCTAAAAACCAAAGGCAAATTTTTGGAAAAATATCAGCATAAATATTTTTTACAACAGAATATTCATAGATAGTTTCCCCATTTTTTAATTCTAACTCAATAGTATAAAGAAGATGTTTTCCATCTATTTTATCTTTATAAAGTTTGCTTATCTCTTTTTGAGATTTTGCATTATTTTCTATAATATCAGCAACTTTTTCTCCGTGAATACTCTGAACTACATCAATACTATTTGTAGTGACTCCTAGTATCCATTCATTTTCAATTCCAAGATCTTTTTTTTGATTAAGTGCATAATTAGATATAACTCTGTCCTCAAAAATTTTACTGAAATGCACAAATGACCAGTAATAAACAATAGAGATAGAAGTGATTGATATAAAAACTATAAAAATAGTAGTAAAAAATATTATTCTAGTTCTGATATTTTTTAGTTTTTTCATATATTATACCTATATCCAAATCCATAGATAGTTTCAATTTTTAATTTTGGTAATTTTTTTCTAATATTTTTTATATAATTATCAACAGTTCTATCACTTCCAAAGTAATCATTGCCCCAAATTTCATTTAATAAAGTTTCTCTTGAAATAGCCTTACCTTTATTTTTAATAAAGAAATTTATAATTTCAAACTCCCTACTTGTAATTTCAATATAATTTTCACTTTCATTTATAGTTCTCTTTGTAAAGTTGATAGTGTATGGATCAATGAAAACAATCTCATCAGACTCAACAGTTCGATTTTGTTTTATTAGATTTTTAACTCTGTAAATCAATTCAGTAGGTAAAAAAGGTTTGGAGATATAATCATCGCAACCGATTTCAAACCCAGTAACCCTGTCAAAACAATCCCCTTTAGCAGAGATTATTATTACAAGGTTATCTTGAGACTTCTGTTTTAACATCTTCATAAGTTCTAGACCATTCCCATCAGGTAGCATAATATCTAAAATCCATAGTTTGAATTTTTTATCAATTACATTTAAAGCTTCTTGCATATTTTTACAAGATGTAACATTATAGTTGGAGTTTTTAAGATAAAATGTCAACATTTGATTTAAATCTTTTTCATCTTCAACTAAGCAAATTTCTTCATTCATAGTAAATCCCTTCTTGTTCAATTGTTTCTGTAAAAAAATTAAATATTGTATTAAAGTTCGATACAATTTTTATACATTCTAACACAAAAAAACTTTTTTTTCTAGATTGTTGTTATATTTTTTATACATTGATTTTGTATCATATAGACAAATCAAAGGGAGGGGTGAAGTGGAAATGAAGAAAAAAGGTTTTAAGATGCCGACGTCATTTACAATTTTATTTTTACTGACAGGTATCGTTGCATTATTAACCTTTGTAATTCCAGCAGGGCAGTATGAATATGTAAATGGTACTCCAGTGGCAGGAACTTACAAAGTGGTAGCATCAAATACTCAAGGGCTATGGGATATTTTAATGGCACCAATAAAAGGTTTCAGTAGTGCGATAGATATTATTCTTTTTGTACTTGTACTTGGAGGGTGTTTAGGAGTTTTATTTGAAACAAGAGCGATAGATGCCTCTTTATCAAAAATAACAGGTAGATTAAAAGGTAGAGAAAAAGTAATAATACCAGTGATAATGACCATATGTGCTTTCGGGGGGACTACATATGGAATGGCAGAAGAAACAATAGCTTTTTATCCAATAATTTTACCAGTTTTGTTAGCAGCTGGATATGATGTTGTAACGGGGATTATGGTAATATTCTTGGGAGCAGGAATCGGAATAGCAGGAGGGATAATAAATCCATTCTCAGTTGGAATCGGTTCTAACCTTGCAGGAATATCTTTGGGCGACGGAATTTTTGTTAGATTTGCTTTATTCTTAACATATCTGATATTTGCAATAGCATTTACAATGAGATATGCAGAGAGAGTGAGAAAAGATCCTAAAAAATCAATAGTTTATGATATTAAGGATGTAACAGAAAGCAAATTTAGAAAAGACTCTTCAGAAGTTTTAGAGTTTGACTCTAAACGTAAAAGAGTAATGACAGTTTTTATAACAATGTTTGTGATAATGATAATCTCTATTATTCCTTGGGCTGATAAATTTAATATTTATATCTTTGAAGATTTCCACAACCTTTTAATGAGTTCAAAAATCATCAAAGCACTTATAGGATTTAGTAAACCTTTAGGAACTTGGCATTTTTCAGAGATGACAATGCTATTTATGGTAGGGGCTGCCTTAATAGGAAAACTTTACGGATATGAAGAAAAGAAAATAGTTAGTTTATTTGTAGCAGGAGCAAAAGATATTTTAAGCGTTGCGTTAATTCTAGGAGTAGCAAAAGGACTTTCAGTAGTTATGAAAAATGGATTGATAATAGATACAATTCTTAATTATGGAGAGGGCGTACTTTTAAACTTAAAAGCAGAGATTTTCCCAGCAATAACATATCTTTTATATATACCAGTATCATTACTTATACCATCATCATCAGGACTACAAACAGCAACAATTCCAATATTAGCACCTCTTGGGGATTTTATGGGAATAAGTAGAGAGTATGTAGTAATGGCTTGTCAAGCTGGAGCTGAAACAATGAATTTCATTTCTCCAACACAAGCAGTTTTAATGGGGGCTTTAACTTTAACAAATGTTCCATATGAAAGATGGCTAAAACATATAATTCCATTCTTCGTAGGAATAATTGTAATAACAATCACAATATTAACAATAAGCAATATGCTATAAACTTAGGAAACAAGAATTACAAATAAAAATAAAAAAGATAATATAAAATCAGGAGGTTATTATGAGTAGAGTAACAGTAATTGGAGCAGGAAACGGGGGAGTAACAGCAGCATATCATTTCACAAAATTAGG
Organism: Fusobacterium sp.; assembly: GCF_029258315.1. Lineage (GTDB taxonomy): Bacteria > Fusobacteriota > Fusobacteriia > Fusobacteriales > Fusobacteriaceae > Fusobacterium_B. Next base: position 30,300 of record NZ_JARHZE010000008.1, read on the forward strand.
ACACGACGTATGTATATATGATGACCCTAAATTTGATAAACAAATAAAAGCTATACAAGAAGCTGGAGGAATAAAAGCTTTAAATGAATCACACGGATGTAATATGTTATGTTCTGGATTTGCTAATATTCAACTAGCAACTACTGAAATAAAGAAAGCAATGGAATTTGCAGATATATTTGTTATGGTATGTCCTTCATTTGCACAAGAGAAATTATTTGAATCAATGATACCTTATTTAAAAGATGGACAAACAATATTATTAATGCCAGGAAACTATGGAAGTTTAGTTCTTTCAAAAATGTTAAGAGAGAGCGACAAAAAAGATGTAAGAATAAACTTTGCTGATGCAATATCAATTCCTTGGGCTTGTAGAATAGTTACACCAGGAGTAATAACAATAATGGGAATAAAAAAATTCCTTCCATTAAGTATAATGGCTAATACAGAAGATAAATCATTAATAGAGAAAAAATTAGCAGAGGTTTTACCAATACCAGTAGAGGTATTATCAAACCCAATAACTGCTGGACTAGAAAATATAAACTTCGGTGGACATCCACTATTAACAACTCTAAATATGGGATTACTAGAGAACTTCAATGGAAACTTCAACTATTATAGAGATTGTTGCAGTCCAGCTACATCTAGAGCAGCTGCCAAAATGGACAAGGAACGTTTAAGTGTTGGACAAGCTTTAGGATTATCTTTAAGAACAGAACTAGATGCAATGAATGCCCTTTATGGAACTGAGTATGAAACAGTATATGCTTTCAACAGAGATTCCACTACCCACGGAAAAATAAACAATTCCCCAAATAGTTCTAGCTCAAGATACATAACTGAAGATGTTGCTTACTTATTAGTTCCTTGCTATGAATTAGCTAAACTTTCAGGAATAGATGTACCAGTTGTTGAATCTTGTATAAAAATAGCATCAGCTTATAATGATGTTGACTATTTCAAAGAGGGACGTACTCTTGAAAAAATGGGATTTGCTAATGTAAAACATGATGAATTTGTAGAAATGCTAAAAAGCTTTTAATAAATTATAATAATAAAGTTTAACTTCCCGATAGTAATAATAAAAAGTGTCTTCAAATTTTTGAGGGCGCTTTTTATATTGCATAAAAAAATAGGCAGTTTTAACTGCCCATTAAAATATTAGTCTAGTTTTTAAAGATTTAGAAGCCTCATCTAAACCAGATAAATCAAAATCAAGCCAACAAGAAGTGGAGTTTTCCCCTTCATAATTAATCCTTAAAGTTTTAGACCCTTTTAATAATTCCATTTCATTACTTATAAAAATTAAATATATTTCATAAGGTTTATTTTTATTTACAAGTCCCGGGTATTCTACTTCATCCAAATATCCTATCTTTACATTTACTTTTATTTTTTCCAAAGAATCATCTTGATTATTTTCAATAGGAGATGGTTTGCATTTATCCACAAGTAAAGTCATAGAATAATAAGTAAGAGAACCCTTCAAACTATTCTTTGATATATAAATTTTTCCACTCTGTTTTGGTTCAGAATTAATAGATGAGGTAACTATTATATTTTTATTATTTTCATTTCTTTCAATTTCCCATTTAGCAAATGAAATGGAAGATAGTAATAAAAATATCAGTAGTAAGTATTTTTTCATTTTTTCTCCTTTTAAATTTAAAAAAATGTTTCATCAGATATACTTATTTTGAAAGGTTTATCTTCTAAATCAAAATAAACAGTGATATTTTTTTCAAAATCATTGACACTTTTAACAATAGTATACTCTGTTGAGACATTAAATTCAGGGTGATTTCTATAATTTGTAGGGACGTGTATCCAGCCATCACTTTGAGGATAATCTTTTATTAAGTTCTCTTGTGATAAGCTACTGACCTCCTTATTGTTTAATTTAATATTAGAATGTGATTTATCATAAAAAACAATAATAGAATTTACTATCCCCTCTTCTATCTTTTTATAATTTTCACTTTCTTCAGGTATATCAGGATTTTTTATTGTAACTTCCAAAAGGATACCATTTTTTTCTAAAAGTCTGATGATAGATCCCCCTTTAATAATACTTTTACCATCTTTGGACAGAGACCAATCAGTACGTATATCATAGTAGTCCTCTCCAACCAAAGGATTTAAAAAATACGGCTTTTTATCGGTGATATTCCAACCATCATTTAGAAATTTTTTTAGAGTGTTTGGAATAGTGAAAGATATATCATTAACTTGAATTTCAAATTTAGAATTATCCTTAGACATTTTATTTTCACCCTCTTTAGAATAGATTACAGAAAAAGATATTAAAAAACAGATTATAAGAATAAAAATTTTTTTCATCTATCCTCACCTCTATATTAAAATTTTATTTTCTATCTATTTTATATCAATTACACTGTCATTTATTTGAATTTCACTTTCATATATTTTTATAATTTTTGGTACTCCATCAGCTGGAAAACAGAAAGTATTTTTAACTGCTGTTTTAGTTGGAATATTAATATCATCAAATGGACCTAGAGCAAAAACTGCAAATCCCTCAGTGTCTAAAAGTTGAAGAGTTTTTTTCTCGTGAAGATTTGTTAGCCTTATCATTTTATCTGTTTCATTTCTTAATCCAACTGTTACCTTGTATCCTGTTTCATCTTTTTTTACTGATAGAACTGAAACCTTTACATATTTTTCAAAAAGTTCTTTATTGTAAATGATTAAAGCCTCATCTAAACTTTCTCCCTCTTTTCTTCCAGAATCTATACCATCTTTTACCCCTTTTAAGATATTTTTTCCTGTGGACACTGTTTCAGATACCACAGACGATACAGCTTTAGTTATAGGAGATTTCTCTTCTGAATAAGATAGAGCAGATAAAAGTAAACTTAAAACAAAAATAAATTTTTTCATTTTATCACCTCGTTATATAGAAATTTTAAGAATGATTTTTTATAGAAATAGTTACATCAAAGAACTTAGGTTTTTTATTATTTTCCTCATAGAAATCATCTATTGTAGGGTAGATTATCTCTTTAAGATCTATTTTCATATTTTTATTAGTTTTTCTAAATTTTTCATAATCAGTAGTTTTTAAACTATGTTTTCCTTTTTTATTTTCTTTCATTTCAATCCATAGATAGTCATTTTTAAAAGGAACATTTATACTATAAACTCCATTTTTAAAATTAGTTTTAAATGAAATATCAATATTTTCATCTATGGTTATTTTATCCTCAGATGTTGCAAGGTTTTCAGCATTTAAAAGATTCATATAGACAAGATTTGAAATTAAAGCAGTTTCTACCATAGAGTTAAGAGCTTCACCCATAGTTTTTCCTAACTCCTCCATTCCTTTTTCAAGTTGTTTGTCTACTTCTTCATCTTCTGAGATCTCTTTTATACTAATCATATCATCACTATTTTTATTATCTCTTTCTTCTTCTATCACCTGCCCATTTTTTATTTTTCCTTTAGATTGAAGAGTACCATCTTCATAGTAAACTTCATAAATTCCCTCTTCGATATTATTTTTAAACTCTTTTCTTGTCCATAAATTTCCATTGTCATAGTAATCTTCTTTTATACCATTAAGAGCTCCATCTTTAAAATTAGCTATATTTTTTAGGATTTTATTTTCAGAATAAAATTTCCAACAGCCGTTTTGTCCAGATTCATTAAAACTACCTTCTAGCTTTAAATTTCCATTATCATAGTATTCTTTATATTCACCTATTGGATTACCTTTTTTATAAGTTGTTTTAGATAAAATTTTTCCATTAGGATAGTAAGCAATATATTCTCCCTCAATAACCCCATTTTTAAAATTAGTTTTTAGTCTTAAATTTCCGTTATCATTATAATAGTGTTCTGTAACCCCATCTCTTTCACCATCTTTAAAATTGGTATTATCAACTAAAACTCCCTCTTCTGTATATAGTTTAAAATTTCCATTTTGTTTTCCATCTTTCCAATGTCCAATCTCTTTTATCTGATTTTTAAAATATATAACATTTAATCCATTAAGTTCACCATCTTTATATGAATAGATGTCCATATACTCATCATTTGTTTTTTTTAGTCTTCCAGTAAAAGGTTTTCCATCTTCAACAGAAAGTTTACCATTTATATTTCTCACTTTTTCATTATCTTCAATAGCAGGAAGATATTTAAAAAATGAATATCTATTATAATAAATATAGGTTCCAGAAGTAACACAAAGAAATAATATAGTTCCTAAAATTATTTTTATTTTCATATTTTCCTCCAATCAATTTTATAAAGAGTTTTAAAATATTATTTTGATAGCTTTGGAAAGAAAGGATATTACTAAAAATATACTTCCTATTATTATTAAAATATATTCTCTTCCTTTATTAGCTCCATCATCAGCTATCCAAAATTCTTTAGGATTATTTTTATTTACAACTAATTTATACTCTTTTCCTATTTCATATTCAATAAAATTTATATTTTTTAATTTTTTTATAAATTTTTTAGTTTTTTCTGGAACTTCATCAGGATTTATATTTTTTAACTCATCTATTTTTTCCTTGTTTGTGTACTTTCCTCTGTACTCTTCATTATAAGTGACTCCATTAACTACATATCTAAATATAGGATAATGTCTATTTCTAGATGGGGAATAATAAAATTCAGTAAGAGTTCCCTTTGTATAAAAATTTTCTTTCATAGTTTTATTATATTGGTAAAGATTAAAACATCCTATAAAAATAAGTATAATTCCAATTATTCTTAGCATTCTATCACCTCAAATAAAAAAATGCTCATAACAAAATTATTTATAGGAATAAATAATTAAGTCATAAGCATCATCTCCTTAAATTAAGTTAAAGAAGTATTTTAAATATAAAGTCAAATATTTAATTTTGATATGTAAATATTTTTTATAATTATACTATAAAAAATATTAAAAATCAACTGTTACTTACTAGCTTTTAGATGTTCATAGGCATTGAAAATATTTAAGATTTGCATTTTTATTCCAACAATAATAGAACTTTCATCAACCATAAATTTATCATTATGTAGTGGCTCAATAGCTCCAATATCTTCGTTTCTAATTCCTAAAAAGAAAAAAGCTCCGGGAACTTTTTCTAAATAATAAGCAAAATCTTCGGCTCCCATTTCAGAATATTTTCTAGTGATAATTTTTTCTTTACCGAGTAACTCTATACCACTTTTTTTCACAATGTCAACATACTCTTCGTGATTAATCAAAGCATTGTAACTATCTTTAAATAATACTTCAGCTTTTGCTCCATATCCTTTACATACAAATTCACTCATATCTTTAACTCTTTCTTTAATAAAAGTTCTCATCTCTTGAGAAAGAGTACGAATGATACCAGTTAAAGAAACTTCATCAGCTACAATATTTTCTTTTGTTCCTCCGTTAATAGTTCCAAAAGTTATAACTGCTGAATCTCTTGCATCAGTATTTCTTGAGATAATAGATTGGATAGAACTTATAACTTGGCTAGCAGTTACAATGGCATCAATTCCATTATGTGGGAAGGCTCCGTGAGTGCTTTTTCCAAGAATATTTATTTTGAAAGTTGTTGAGGCAGCAAACATTGGTCCATATTTAATTCCAATCTCTCCAGAATTTATAAAAGGATCTACATGGATACCAAAAATAGCATCTACTCCTTCAAGAGCCCCATCTTCTATCATAGGTAAAGCTCCCCCAGTAGTTTCCTCAGCTGGTTGGAATATAAGTCTCACATTGCAAGGCAAATCATCTTTTATTTCAGAGAGAATTTTAGCAACTCCAAGAAGAATAGAACAATGGACATCATGTCCACAGGCGTGCATCTTTCCTTCGTGTTGAGATTTATACGGGCAGTCAGAAGTTTCTAAAATAGGAAGAGCATCAATATCAGCTCTTAAGGCTATTGTTATAGAATTATCTTTTCCATAAAAATTTGCTATAATTCCACTTTTTCCTATATTTGTCTTGTAATTGACACCAAGTTCAGTTAAAATAGAAGTGATGTATTTTGTAGTTTCAGGTAAATCAAAATCAAGTTCAGGGATTTTATGCAATTCCCTTCTGTTATTTATAAACCAAGTATTATATTTATCAATATTTTCTAAAATATTATTTATCATAAAAATTTCCTCCTGAAAAGTTGATTATTAAAAATTATAGCAAAAAAAATTTTTTAAAACAAATAAATTTAAAATAAAGTTAAAAAATAGTGTATATATATCAAATTAAGAGAATGTATATAAAATATATATTTTTATTTTTGAAAGTTTTGTTATAGAATTACAACAATAGAACAAAAACGGATTGAGGAGCGATTGACAAGAGTAATTATATGGAGTTACCTAGCTATGATATATAATAAAAGGGTAAATCGCCGAAATTTAGTTGAGTTGGGTACTTAGCTAAGTTGGGTTTATGGAAAATATTCATAAAACTGTCATTGAATTTCAATGTTGTGCTTTCTGTTGAGTAATTTATTCATTCTTTTAAATCTTAAGTATATTTATATATTTTAGTAAAAATTATGAAAATATTAACCAACAGATCGGTCTGTTGGTTTTTTTATTTAAAAAAGTAAAAAGGAGATATTTTTATGAGAGTAGTACTAAAATATGGTGGATCAAGTGTGGCAACTATCGAAAAGATAAAAGCAATAGCTGAATATATAGTTAACTTGAAAAAAACTAAATATGATGAAGTGATAGTTGTAGCTTCTGCAATGGGAAAAACAACAAATGCTTTAATAGCTATGGCAAAAGAGATAAGTGAAACTCCAAGTCAAAGAGAGCTTGACTCACTTCTTTCAACAGGAGAACAGCAAACTGTATCTCTGCTTTCTATGGCAATTAATTCTATGGGACAAAAAGCAGTATCACTTACTGGGTATCAAGCCAATGTAAAAACAGTGGGAGTTCATACAAAAAGTAAGATAAAAAAAATTGATACTGAAAGAATAGAGGAATATCTAAAAGATGATAATGTAGTAATAGTGGCAGGATTCCAAGGGATAAACGATAATGGTGATATTACTACACTAGGAAGAGGGGGATCTGATACAAGTGCTGTGGCATTAGCAGTATCTTTAAATTGTGAATGTAAAATCTACACAGATGTAGAGGGAATTTATAGTGTAGATCCTAGATTATATAGTGAGGCAAAATTTTTAGATAAAATTTCTTATGAAGAGATGATGGAAATGGCCAATTTAGGTGCTGGAATAATGGAAACAAGAGCAGTTGAAATTGGTAAAAAATATAATATACCTATATTTGTTGGAAAAACTTTAAGCGAAACAGGAGGAACTTGGATAATGGATATGAACGATATTTTAGAGGATAAATTAGTAACAGGAATAAGCGTAACAAGGGAGATAATAGTAACAACACTTTCAAAAATAGAATATTCTAGTGAGAGAATAGCAAAAATATTTTCTATAATAAATGAAGTTGGATTAAATATAAATATGATTTCTCAAAATGTAACTAATGATGGAATGGCAAAAATTTCATTTAGTTGTGTTGAGGGAGAGAGATACTTACTAGAACAAGCAATCTCAAGAATAAAAGAGGATATAAATTGTGAATTGGATTATCAAGATAATATGGCTATGATTTCAATAGTTGGTGTAGGAATGATAAATAACTCTGGTGTATCAGGAAAATTCTTTAAAGCTTTAAGTATGGCTGGAGTTGATTTCTATCAAGTAACAACATCAGAGATAAGCGTTTCTTGTAGTATAAATAGAAAAGATATAAATGTAGCAGTTGAAAGAGTAGCGAGAGAATTTAATTTATAATTTTTGGGAGGATATAATAATGAGAGTAGCAATTGTAGGAGTAACAGGATTAGTAGGAAGTACATTTTTAAAAGTTTTAGAAGAAAGAGATTTAGGAATAACAGAATTATTTTTATTTGCTTCAGCAAGAAGTGCTGGTAAAAAAATAATTTTCAGAGGAAAAGAATATACAGTAGAGGAATTAACAGAAACAAGTTTTGACAGAGGGATCGATATAGCACTTTTCTCAGCTGGTGGAGATGTTAGTAAAAAATTTGCTCCAATAGCAGCTTCTAAAGGTTGTCTTGTAGTGGATAACTCTTCAGCTTGGAGAATGGATCCCGAAGTTCCATTAGTAGTACCAGAGGTAAATAAAGATGCAGCTTTTGGAAATCACGGAATAATAGCAAATCCAAACTGTTCAACAATTCAATGTATGGCACCACTTAAAGCTCTAGCAGATAAATATGGACTTAAAAGAGTAATCTATAATACATATCAAGCTGTATCAGGAACAGGACAAAAAGGTGTTCAAGACTTAGAAAATGGATTAAAAGGTCTTGAGCCAAAAGTATATCCACATCAAATAGTTAACAACTGTTTACCTCATATAGATAGTTTCTTAGATAATGGATATACTAAAGAAGAGATAAAAATGATAAATGAAACAAGAAAAATTTTAGGATTGCCAAATCTACCAGTAACAGCTACTTGTGTAAGAGTTCCAGTAATAAACTCTCACTCAGTTTCAATAACAGCAGAGCTAGAAAAAGAATTTGATATAGAAGATGTAAAAAAAGTTATAGGAGAATATGAGGGAATTATTTTAGTGGATAATCCTAAAAATAATGAGTATCCTTTAGCAAGTGATGCCACTGGTCAAGATAAAGTACTAGTAGGAAGAATCAGAAGAGACTTCAGTACAGAAAATAGTGTAAACCTTTGGACAGTAGCTGATAATATAAGAAAAGGTGCAGCAACAAATGCTGTACAGATAGCAGAATTATTTAGAGATATAAAAAATAAATTGGCTTAGGAGGTAAAAATGTCAATATTTGTTGGTTCAGGAGTAGCACTTGTAACTCCATTTGATGAAAACAATCAAGTAAATTATAAAAAATTAGGAGAACTTTTAGAGTATCATGTAGAAAATAAAACTGATGCTATTGTAATATCTGGGACAACTGGAGAAGCATCTACAATGACAGAGTCTGAAAGATTAAATGTTATAAAATTTACTGTGGATAAAATAGCCAAAAGAATACCTGTAATAGCTGGAACAGGTTCTAACTCAACAGAGATAGCAGTGGAGTTTAGTAAAAAAGTTGAAGTTTTAGGTGTAGACGGACTTTTAGTGGTGACTCCTTACTATAATAAAGGAAATGAAAGAGGAATTTATGGACACTATAAAGAGATAGCTGAAAGTGTTGAACTTCCAATAATTTTATATAATGTTCCAGGAAGAACAGGGGTAAACTTATCAGTATCTTTAGTTAAAGAATTAGCTAAATTTAAAAATATAGTGGCTATAAAAGAGGCAAGTGGAAATATATCTTATGCAGCTGAGATAGCAAGACAAGTTCCTGAACTTGATATCTATTCAGGAAATGATGATATGACAGTTCCTATTCTATCTTTAGGTGGAAAAGGTGTAATATCAGTTTCAGCTAACATTATTCCAGAAGTTATTCATAATATGGTAATGAGTTTCTTAAATGGAGATTCAAAAGAGGCTTGTAGATTACAACTTGGATATAATGAACTTTCAAATGGTATGTTTATAGAAACAAATCCAGTTCCTGTTAAAGAGGCTATGAACTATTTAGGTTATGAAGTTGGAGGATGTAGACTACCACTAGGAGAAATGTATCAAGAAAATATAGAAAAATTACATTCAATAATTGATAGACACGAGGTAAAAAAATGGAAATAATTATACACGGAACAGGAGCTATGGGAAGTGTTGTAAGAGAATTAGCTACTGAAGACACTGATATAAAAGTAACTGGTTTTGCTGATGAGTTAACAAATGAAGAGGGAGATGTTATAATAGACTTTTCACATTTTTCAAGATTAAACACTCTTCTTGACTATGCAAATGAGAAAAAAATTCCTCTTGTAATAGCAACAACAGGATATACAGATGAAATATATAATAAGATAGTAGAAGTTTCTAAAAATATTCCAATCTTATTATCTTCTAATATGTCTCTAGGTGTAAATCTTATGCAAGATATATTAGAAAAAATAGTTCCTATTTTATATGGAAATTATGATATAGAACTTATAGAAAAACACCATAATAAAAAAGTAGATTCTCCAAGTGGAACTGCAAAAACAATCTTAGATGTGATCGAAAAAGGTTGCTCAGAAAAGATGGAAAAAGTTTATGGAAGAGAGGGAATTAAAAAAAGAGAAAAAAATGAAATTGGTGTCAGTGTAGTGAGAGGCGGAACTATTGTTGGTGAACATTCTGTTCTATTTTGTGGGAATGATGAAATAATAGAGATCAAACATACAGCACTTTCTAAGAAGATATTCGGAATAGGAGCAATAAAAGCTGCAAAATTTTTGGTTAATAAAGAACCAGGACTTTATGAAATGAAAGACATATTTAATAATTTATAAAAAATGACAAGACAGATTTAAATTTGTATGATATAATTTTACACGGTGGTTTGAGTGGGAAGAAGTATTTTTTCAACAAAAGCCACAATTAACTAGGAGGAAGAATGAACGGAGTAAATACAGCTACTGAAATAATAGCTTTTATAAAAAATTCGAAAAAAAGTACACCAGTAAAGGCATATATAAATGGTGAATTACTAAGTACAGAAGTAGAAGCAAAAATATTTAAAGGTGACGGATCTTATATAGTTATAGGAGAATCATCAGAAGTAGAAAAATTACTAGAAGCAAATAAAGATACAATAAAAGATGTATATATAGAAAACGATAGAAGAAACTCTGGAGTTCCTATGCTTGATAAGAGAAATATCAATGCTAGAATAGAGCCAGGAGCAATAATAAGAGATAAGGTTACTATCGGAGATAATGCTGTTATTATGATGGGAGCTGTAATAAATATCGGGGCTATCATAGGAGATGGAACTATGATCGATATGGGAGCTGTTCTTGGAGGAAGAGCCACTGTTGGTAAAAACTGCCATATAGGAGCAGGAGCTGTTCTTGCAGGAGTAGTAGAACCACCTTCAGCAACTCCAGTAATAGTAGAAGATGGAGTTTTAATAGGAGCAAACGCTGTTGTTATAGAGGGAGTTAGAATAGGAAAAGGAGCTGTTGTTGGAGCAGGAGCTGTTGTAATTGAAGATGTTCCAGCAGGGGCTGTTGTAACTGGAAACCCAGCAAGAATAATAAAAACAGTGGATGAAAAGACTTTGGAAAAAACGCAATTAGTTGACGACCTGAGAAAATAGGCTGTCGAAAAATAAATAGGAGGCAAGATGCAAGTAAACCAGAATGTAGCTAAAATTCAATATTCATTAATCAGAGTATTAAATGAGGAAGCTAAAAAATATGACAATTCAATTAACTTAACTATTGGAGAGCCAGACTTAAGTACAGAGAAAGGAATAGTAGAAGACGCATGTCAATATGCTATGACTCACAAATTAAGTTATCCACCAACAGGAGGAGGAGTTGAGTTAAGAGGAATAATCGCTGATTACTACAATAAGAAATATGGGTGTTCTTATGTAGCAGACAACGTAGTAATGAATATAGGAGCTTCTGAAGCTATTTCTTCATGTTTTAAAACACTACTTAACATTGGTGACGAGGTAATAATATTCAAACCATATTATCCAGGATATTTACCAATGATAACAATGACTTATGCAAAACCTGTTTTTGTTGATACTTCTAAAACAAACTTTACAATAACACCAGAATTATTAGCTCAGTATGTTACAGATAAGACAAAAGTAATCTTAATTTGTAACCCATCTAACCCTTCTGGAAATGTAATGAGTAGAGAAGAGATCGAGAAAATAGTAGATTATGTAGCTGATAAGGATATATTTATCTTAGCTGATGAAATTTATAATGAATTATCTTTTGTGGACTTCACTTCATTTGCAAGTTTCCCAAAAATTAAAGATAAATTAATAATAGTAAATGGATTCTCAAAATCACACTCAATGACTGGATGGAGAGTAGGATATACTATATTCCCATTAGAGTATAGAAAATTATTTGTAAATGCTACTTTATTCACATTAGGATCTCCAGTTGCAGTATCTCTAGCAGCAGCAGAGTCAGCTATCACAAAATATAGTGATAGAAGTCATGTAAGAAAAATCTATCAAGAAAGAGCAGAGTATTTATACAAAAGACTTATAGATTTAGGATTTGAAGTTGTAAAACCTAAGGGAGCTTTCTATCTATTTGTAAAATACACTATGTTCTCAGATTTAGATTCGTTTGAGTTTACTATGGATGTATTAAAAGAGGTTCAAGTAGCTTTAGTTCCAGGAATTTCATTTGGAAATGAGGGATACTTTAGAATTTCTTTAATAGCTGATATCCCAACTCTTGGAGAAACAGCAGACAGATTGAAAAAATATTTAGACAATCATAAAAAATAATTTTTAGATAAATGACCTTGATACTTTTTAGTATTAAGGTTATTTTATATTACTTAAATAAGTTGATTAAAAGAAAAATTTTTCTTGAAAAAAAGAGTTTTTTTTGTTAAAATTATTAGAAGATTAAAAATTAATAGTTTATTTCTTAAAATAAAATTTTATATGTTTTATAAAATTTATTTTTTAATAATATTAATTTAAAAAAGGATTTCTTTTTAAATATTTTATAAAATATTTATAGATGTCCTTATTTTTTTTCGAAAAAATTTAGGGGGAGAGATGAGCAAAATAAAAGTAAAATCTTTAATCTCTTTAACATTACCTATTTTCCTAGAACTTCTTCTTATAACCATAGTAGGAAATATAGATACAATAATGTTAAAGCAATATAGTGATGAGGCAGTTGGAGCAGTTGGAGGGATAAGCCAAGTTTTAAATATTCAAAACGTTATCTTTGGTTTTATCAACTTGGCAACTTCTATACTTTGTGCTCAATTTATTGGGGCAAGAAATAAGGAAAAAGTTCAAGAGGTAATAACAGTTTCCTTAGTTCTAAATTTGATACTTGGTGTTATAATGGGAGCTCTTTATTTTATATTCTGGGAGTTTATTATGAGGAAGATAAACTTACCAATAGAGCTTTCAGACATGGTAAAATACTATTTCCAACTTGTTGGGGGACTATGTGTGTTTCAGGCTATAACATTAACTTGTGGAGCTATAATGAAAAGCCATGGAAATCCAAAACTTATGCTTTATGTTAATATAGGGGTAAACCTTTTAAATATTTTTGGAAATGGGATGTTTATTTTTGGTTGGTTTGGAGCACCTATACTTGGACCAACAGGGGTTGGAATTTCAACAGTTGTTTCAAGATTCTTTGGTTGCATAGTTGGATTTATAGTTATGAGTAGATACTGCAAATTTAAATTTAGAAAAAAATATTTTAAACCTTTCCCAGTTTATATGGTAAAAAATATCTTGTCAATAGGGATACCTACAGCTGGAGAAAACTTTGCTTGGAATATAGGACAGCTTATGATAATGGCAATGATAAATAATATGGGTACAACTATGATAACTTCAAGAACATATTTAATGTTACTTGCAAACTTCATAATGACTTTTTCAATATCATTGGGACACGCCACAGCAATTCAAGTTGGACAGTTAGTTGGAGCTGGTGAAGAGGATGATGCTTATAAAAAATGTTTAAGAAGCTTAAAAATTTCAATAGTTTTATCTTTTGTGGTAACCTCTTTAATAGCATTATTTAGAACTCCTATTATGAGAATGTTTACAAATGATATTTATATATTAGAGGCATCTTTAAAAGTTTTCCCTTGGATGATATTATTAGAAGTAGGAAGGGTGTTTAATATAGTTATTATAAACTCACTTCATGCTGCTGGAGATATAAAATTTCCAATGTTTATAGGGATTATATTTATCTTTATAGTGGCAGTTCCATTCTCATATGTTTTAGGAATAAAACTTGGCTGGGGCTTAGTTGGGATATGGTTAGCAAATGCTCTTGATGAATGGTCAAGAGGTATAGCAATGTTTATAAGATGGACAAGTAAAAAATGGAAAAATAAAAAATTTGTATAATAAAAAATAAAAGTAAGGGAATTTGGTTAATCATTTTTGTAAAATGGTTTATAAATTCCTTTTTTTATTAAAAGTAAAAAAGTTTTTTATTTAATTCTTTACTTTTATAGTAGAAAAATTTATAATTAAAATAGAGAAAACTTTATGAAGAGAGGTGGATAAATTGAAAAAGAGATTATATATAGGACTTTTACTTGGATTGACTATTATTTTTAATGGATGTTCAGAGAAGAAAGATACAAAAAATAATTTAAATAATGAAATATCATTTATGATACCAGACTGGGGAGTTCCTCCTCAAGAGATGCTTGATGAATTTCAAAAAGAGAGTGGAATAAAGGTAAATGTAGAAACAGTTTCTTGGGATGATATGAGAAATAAAATAGCTATTGCAGCCAGTGGGAAAAAAGCAGCAGCAGATGTTTTTGAGGTTGACTGGTCTTGGATAGGGGAGTTTAATAGTGCCAATTGGTTGGAGCCATTGGATGTAAAAGAAGAGGATATAAAAGATATTCCTAGTTTGGATACTTTTATTGTAAATGGTAAAGTTTTAGCTATACCATATGCAAACGACTTCCGTATAGCTTATTATAACAAAGATATCTACTCAAAAGCTGGATTAGAAGAACCAAAAACTTGGGATGATGTAGTTATGAATATGAAGATTTTAAAAGAAAAAAATATTTTAAAATACCCATACACTTTCCCATTAAATGCCAATGAGGGTACAACAACTTCATTTATTTGGTTAACATATTTAAGAGATGGAAAAGTTTTCAATGAAGATGGAACATTAAATAGAGAGAATGCTTTAGAGTCTTTAAGATTTATAGATGAGATGGTAAAATCTCAAATGATAAATCCAGCAAACCTAACAATGAGTGCAATAGATACATATAGAGAGCTATTATCTAAAGACTCAGGATTTATGGTTGGACCAACTTCGTTTATAGCAAGAGCTGTTGATCCAAAACAATCAAAAGTAATAGGAGAGATAGAGGTTATCCTACCTCCGGGTAAAGATGGAAAGGCAACTCAAACTATGGCATTAACAGAGGCTGTTGGTGTTTCTTCTCTTTCAAAAAATAAAGAGGCTGCAAAGAAATTTGTAGAGTGGTATACTTCAAAAAATTCACAAAGAGCTTTCTTTAAAGAGATGAGTACTATTCCAACAAGAACTTCAGTTCTTACTGAGGTTATTGATGCAGGAGAGATTAAAAACTCTGGAGCAATGAAAGAAACTTCATTATTAATAAAATCACCATTCCCTACTGGTGTACCAGCTTATTATGCTGAAATGAGTAATGCTATTTATAATACAATAAACAAAATGGCTAGTGGAAATATAACTCCAGAATTAGCTTTAGAAGAGATTGATAAGAAAATTAAGGAATTGGTCAAAAATAACTAATGAATATAAAAAAGTTAGGGAGTAGAAGTTTTCCATACTTTTTAATTTTACCATCAATATTAATTATGATATGTACAGTTTTATATCCAGTTTTTTTAACTTTGATGTATAGTTTTCAAAGATACCAGTTAACAAAACCATATGCAAGAAAATTTATAGGTACTCAAAATTATGTTGATATTTTAAAGGACGGAAACTTTTATGATGTATTAATAAATACAGGAATAGTGGTAGGAATTATTTTAATAGTAGGGATAATATTTAGTTTTTTAACAGCTTTGATACTAAATAGACAAAATAAATTAACAAATATATTAACAGCCATTGCAATAATTCCTTGGGTTTTACCTCCTGTGGTTAATGGAGTTATTTGGAAATTTATTTTCTATCCAGAATTTGGTTTAGTAAATAAAATTTTATATTATTTTAATTTAACAGACTCACCAATTTTATGGCTAAATACTAGATATGGAGCCTTAATAATAATTGGATTGATAGTGGCTTGGAGAACTATACCTTTTTGTACAATTTTACTTTTGGCAAATATAAAAGCTATACCAGAAGATATTTTTGAGGCAGCAGAGGTAGATGGAGCTACAACTTTTGAACAGATAAAAAGTATAATGATACCTATACTTTTTCCTACTTTTTTAATAGTGATAACAAATCTTGTTTTGACAGGGATAAATGTTTTTGATGAGATAGTGGCCTTGGTAGGATTTAGAAAATTAGGTGAAACATATATGATATATAATTATAACCAAACTTTTTCATTTTTTAATATAGGGTATGGAAGTGCAATATCCTATACAATAACAATAATCTGTGGAATACTAGGATTGATTTATATAAAAGTTTTAAAGAGGAGAACTGCTTAAGATGAAGATAAAAAAAGAAAATATTTTTTATTGGTTGGGAGTTCTAATATTTTTAATAATAGTTCTTGTTCCAATAGTTTGGTGTATAATTATAAGTTTAAGTTCAGAGAAAGATATTTTTACTGGAAAGGCAGTTTTCTTGCCTCAAAAATTTGATTTTTCAAATTATAAAAAATTATTAACATATTCAACAAAAGAGGGGAGTAGTTTTCTATTATCTATGAAAAACTCCTTTATAACAAGTGCGATAACTGTGATAATAGGAACACCTCTAGCTGTTGTAACTGGTTATGTTTTTGCAAGACATAAGGGGAAAATTATTTTAAAAATAATGGGACTTCTTATTTCCACAATAATAATACCTGTTTTTACTACAATAATACCTCTATATACAATATTTTCAGAGTATGGAATATTAAATAATATTTTTTGGTTGGCTATTGTGTATATTTCATCATTCCTACCTCTTATCACTTGGATATCTATGAATTATTTTAAAGAATTTCCAATTGAAATAGAGGAGATGGCACTAGTTGATGGTTGTAATAGATTTCAAGTTTTGATATATATCTTAATTCCAAATGTATATCCTATAATATTAACAGGAATGTTGATAATATTTTTAAAAGCTTGGAACCAATACCAACTTCCTTTGATTTTAGCAGCATCAAGAGATGTAAAACCATTGACAGTCTTACTTGCAGAATTTTCTTCAAAGGATATGATACTTTATGGACAGATAGCCTCAGCTGGTATCTTAACAATAATACCTCCAATGATATTCTCATTTGTATTTAGAAGATATTTAATTTCAGGTTTAACAAAAGGTTC